>JAYWIG010000110.1:0-3821 GCA_043789035.1 Betaproteobacteria bacterium | reverse complement strand
TTGAGAACAGGTTCAGAGTGCACTTACCATGCTCTTTGCAATCGTTCTCTGAACTTGTACGTCATAACGCCATCAAACTAGATCGACATAGTATTGATCCGATCTTCCATCGAAATTGGTTTATAGATGACTCTCTAGTCTTTAATTGGCAGCATAACCGCATTGGTTCAATGCCATTACTGGTGTCGATTAGCCTGGCTCGGTTGTTAAATATCAAAGAAACGATAGACGTTCAGTGTGCTAACGGATTGCCTGTGAGCTACTTCGAGCCTGCAATGGAGCATTTTGAGGCATTCAATGATGTAGGATTAAAGACCAGCTTTGTACGTTCCGTTTTCCCAAGTGGTAGCGTTGATTGTTTTGCCAATCATGCTTGGCTGCCGATCAATGTTGAGCACGATGTTATTTGCCTGAATCTTGACCCACGCCTTTCAAATGAACTGTCGCTGCGATTAATGCGTCATGTCCGCGCAACTGGGTTTCGAGGTGGTATTCAACGATCAGATTTAATTTCTATGAAGCAAGCTCGTGACGGTTGTTTCCTGAACATTAGACGAGCACCTTACGAGAAGGCAAAGCGTGCCAATATCACCGCAAACTCCGCAGCCAGCGCCCTAGTCTAGTTAATACCTTTTTAGGGATAAGCCTTGGCTTGGGTCGCCTTCTCAACAAGGGGCGAGTGAGGCAAAACGAGCTGCACACAACGGGCCGGTATTCATCACGGATCGTGGCGCACCGGCCCACGTGCTGATGACGTTTTAAGACTATCAGCGGCTCACAAAGTAGCGGCGCAACATTACCGAAGCGCTTGCTATGCCCGATGTTGCCGATGTTGCCGATATTGCCGATATTGCCGATATTGAGTTTGAGGCGCGGCTTGGTAAAGCTGATATGAATCTAACAGCTTGGGCGGCAAGTATTGCCTGAGTTTTCCGAGCGAACGTTGCCCGTCGATACCGCTGTGGCACGACGTTGCGCCCGGCTGCACGTTTCCAACAAGCGCGGTGCGCGATGCAATGATCCCCGCGACTGCCCTTGTGCATGGCATGAGGCGTTAGTCATTCGCAACGTCGATGACTATATGCCCACAGGCGTGCCATTGATCAATCCGTGGGGCGTATCGAAGTAATGTTATTGCTGGTTGGAAGGACGAAAAAAAACGCTCAATTATATTGAGCGTTTACCGGTAACTTGCTTTTTATTAAGTTGGAGCTTACATCTGTATTGAGCACCAATCTGGTACGTTTGTGTCCGGTGTAGCCATGTTGTAGGCAGCGAGGCTTCTACAACGGATGGAGCCTGTGGTTGATAACCCATCGTCAAAGGAAGTGTCCATTGCGCTGGCCGATTTGTGGGTCAATGATTGCGGCGATAAACCGAGCACGGGTGACCCACCAGCTCCTGGCATAAAAATCAATGCAGAAGCGACTGATGCTGTGCCACCAAAAGGTGATGGTGCGCCCTCAGGCCCAGTTCCGGAAATAAACCCAGAGGCTCGGAGGTGGCTCAAAGCACGGCAATTCTCACCGCCTTGTTGGCCGGTTTGGCAGGTGCCACCCCACCAAATTAAGCCATCACCATCGCCGTTAACAACGGTTGGAGCATAAGTTGGAAAGCGAACTAACGCATTTGGATCGTCACCCGGTAATTGTTTATAGCGATCCTGATATCCATTGACTGCGGCGGATAGCTCCTTACTCAAGTTATAAGTTGCTTTGACTTTAGAGTTAAAAATTAACTCCTGTCCTTTTAAAACACCGCCAAGTAGCAAACCTACTATGACAAGCACGATGGCAATTTCTACCAGCGTAAAGCCCCGTTGAGGCTTTGGGGAATGTTTCTTCATTTCATCTCTCCGTTTAAAAATTAATATAAAAAATTTGTACTGACCAACGCACTGTTTGCCGATCTCACCACCCTTTATCGACAAAGTGTGCCGTCGACTGAATACCTTTAGTCCCCTGAATATGGCTGACTGTCATTTCGATAAGCCAGCGTTGAGTTGTTGTAGTCGGCTTATCAGAAACTGTAGTTCTGAGGTGTCTTTTATCTGGCCGCTGTCAATTAATCTGCCTAGCAGTTGCCGTGCGGCTTCGGTTTCGTTATTGGCTTCTAGTAAAAATATTTCAAGCTGCTTAGCCCACGAGGGTATCTTTGGCGATGTGCCATGTTCAGCCAAACTTTTCGCATATCGTTTGGCAAGCTCAATATCACCAAGTTCATAGCGGGCAACATGCACTGCATGGGCTAGCCATGGCCAGTTTTGCTCTGGTGAGCTAAGAAAGTGTTGATGCACAAATTCCAGAGTTTTGCGGGCATCTACCGGATTGGCGGCAGATGCGTAAACTCTGGAAGCAAGCAATAGCGCATAGCTTGAGGTTGGGTTGATAGTAATCGCTTGCGCCAGCCATTGACGAATCGCAGGGTGATCAAGTGTTCGTATCCCCAAGCTCTTTTGGGCTTGAGAGTCGAAGGTTTGTATGTAAATGTTCATCGCATAGGAAGCCAGTGGTGCTTCACCTAGGCTGAGCAATGTTGTCGTGAGTTGCTTCGGTGCCTGGCCAGGAGAAGTGTCTAAACCTTGCTGATTCGGAATATTCCAAGTGAGCGCTAGTTGCAGGGCGAAGCTGCTCAACAACAAAGCTGTGGCCCACTTTGGAGTAGGCGCTGTCGGTTTATTCTTATACAAGTAAGTTTTAAGCGCGTTCATTAAGCAATATCCCTTCGAACTAAATCGACGCTGGCTGCTATGAGAGCAATTGAGCAATAAAGAAGCGCTTGAGCTGTCACGAAGCCAATTTCATTCATGCTTAAAGCGGTGGTCTCGAATAACCAAGTAGTGGCAGTAAATTTGTCTAGACGTGGCAGTGCAAGAGCTAAAACGTCGATCATATGACCGTTAAACCATTGCGCTGCGGCATTCTCCAACGGCGCTCTATCGTTAAGCATTTTGATGAGGCCAATAAGCCTGGCGGCGACATAAAAACTAGCGACCGCAAATAGTGTTGCAGGTACCTGTTTGAAAGTGATTGCTGCGGCTATCACAAGGGCGCACATCAAAATCGCTTCGATCACTAGCGATATGCTCCACATAAAGGAGGCGAAATTGGCTTGCAACACAAGAATTGGCAACGAAAACGCGCAGGCCGTCGCGCTAGCGACAATCGCCAAACCTAGCCATTTACCGATGAGCCATTGGAGGCGAGACACGGGCGCGGCTAGATTTATCAGAATAGATCGATCATCGAAATCTCGCACCATGGTGACTGCGCCTAGCAAAGCAACGATGGCAATACAGGCCAACCGTGAAAAAGGGGCAATAACATTGAGGGTTACTTCCTGACGCTCGGTGATTGCAAGCGCAGTAATGAACGCCGTCGCTGTTCCGACAACGAGTACACCGAAAAAGCACAACCATAACCAACGGCTGCGTATTAAGTCGAGCAGAGTAAAACGAGCGATTGTCCAGAGCATTCGGTTCATTGCACAGCTCCTGTGGTTAATAGACGCTCCAGCACAATTGAGGCTGGGATCCAAGTAACGAGATCATCAAACATTCCGCCGGTCGCACCCGTCGGTGCATAACCTCGGCTAATTACTACGCGAGGCACGGCGAGGGTGGCATTTTGTTGCTCGTCAGCGGAGAATGCCGTGGTGTCGTTGCCGTTAGCGCCGAGAGTCCAGATAGTGACAGCGGCGCTATTGCTCAATAGATTCGCCGTGCCACCACATCGATTTGTGCCGCCAGTGATGCCGGCAGCAGAGGCGCACACAAACAGCGCGTTACCGCCGTTGATCGCAGTTTGTACGTCATTGCGCCG
>JAYWIG010000109.1:0-3822 GCA_043789035.1 Betaproteobacteria bacterium | reverse complement strand
ACATGGATTTTTTAAAACAACGTGATCGAGAATTGAGTGAACGAATTGACAGACCAGGACGAGCGGCAATCGAGCAGTGATTTTGAAGAGCGCTCAGTAGGGAGGTTGTTTGCTCGACTGGCTTTGAGCTACGGAGACGCATGGGAGCGCTACAAGGCTGCTACAGGCTTCAGAATTAGCGAGTTATCAGCGTTATGGCGAGATGAGCTTCGATACTGCATTGCAAGGCCGTTGACGATCAAACATGCGTTAGACAACTTGCCGCCTGCGTTGCCAAGCCTGCCAGCGTTTAAAGCTTTGTGTGCAAGCTATCGACCTCCTGTGCCTAATGCCGTGCTTCTACCCAAGAAAGTAGCGACATCTGAAGAGCGAGCAAACGAAATGGCGGCTTTAGTGAAAGTCTCAGAGCAGGTAAAGGCCAACAGACTTGCCGCTGACCTAGAAAAACTATGTCCCGCTTATCGAAAGCCTGTAACGCACATTCAAAGATCGTTTTTCTTGAAAGGGTGCAAATTCGGAGTCGGCCCAGGTGCAAACATTATGCGAGAGCAGCTTAAGCACCTTGTTGACACAAACGATTCTTGCGTGACGAGCGAAATGATTGCTTTGCGTAACACCCTGTTCGGCGAAGTTAAAACAGCGGAAAAGGTGGCGGCGTGATCGAATTCCAAGTCATCGGCGAGCCCCACGCAAAAGAGCGAGCAAGAGCAGTTCGGCGTGGTAATTTCATTTCGCATTACACGCCTGAAAAAACCGTTGCTTACGAAAAGAAGGTTGCTCAAATTGCCCAAATCGCAATGCAGTCGTTAAGACTTGAGCCTTCTGACAAGCCAATCGAGCTTTCTATTTTTGCCGTTCGAAGCGTGCCGGAAAGCTGGGCAAAGAAAAAACGTGCATTGGCTTTAAGCGGTGAAATGCTCCCAACGTCGAAGCCAGATCTCGACAATATTGTGAAGTCGATCAAGGATGGTTGTAACGGCATTGCTTGGAAAGATGATTCTCAAGTAGTCATGCTGCAGGCCGCTAAATCCTATGGTGAACGTCCTCACGTTCGAGTGTTGATCAAGTTGTTTAAGGCTTAGAGATATGAGAAAACGCGGCAAACAATTCAAGCGCTTAGTTGATCCATTGGCATTTAATGATGCGATAACAAAACAGAAGCCATTGATTCGAGAAAAGGTTTTGAACCTAGCCATCACCTATCGCGATGCATTCGAAAGGCTAATGAAAGGCATGGGCAGTGAGGCCGATCTTTACACCTTTAAGAGCTCGATGAGAATTGCAATGGAGTTGGCAAATCGCGGGTTTGGCAAAGAAGAAATGAAATTCTTTGTTGATGCAGATCACGCACTTTTCCGAGCACTGCAGCGTAGTCCAGTTGGCTTTGATGGCGTAGGAATTCAAGCCATGAAAGACGCCTTAGAGCTTCACGATCAGCAAATAGAGTTAGTTAGCCAGGGCGAAATGATTGCAGCGTTGCGAAAGGTTTTGAAAGAGGCTGAACATGCCTGACATCACGCTTTGCCGTTACCCAGGCGATACACTTTCAGACGTTGAGCGATTAGCAGTCGAGAAGGTTTTGCTCAATAAGATCAACGGGCACACGGACGATGACAAGAAAGCTTGGAAGCGCTTTGTCAGGTCAATGATGCAAGCGGAAGAGGGTGAGCTATTTGAAGTCAATACACGCTTCATGCGCAATCCTTGGTTTCATCGCAAGATGTTTAAGTTGTTTAGTTTGGCATTCGAAGCTTGGGAACCTAATCGAGTTCGTCAGAGATACAAGGGCATGCCTGTACAAAAAAACTTTGATCGCTTTCGCAAGGATGTAACCATCGCGGCGGGCTTCTACGACCAGACATTCAATTTAAAAGGCGAGATGGAGCTCGAAGCCAAAAGCCTGAGCTTCGCAAATATGGACGATGCTGAATTCGAAAAGGTTTATTCGGCGGTGCTCGACGTTTTGTTGCAAGGCGTCTTAGTTAGATACGGCAATCGAAAAGCCGTTGATGAAGTGATTGAACAAATGATGAGGTTTGCATGAGCAGTGTGATTGCCATGGCGTGGTCAATGAGCCAAAAGATTCAACCTGGCCAAGCAACCAAACTAAAGCTACCCAAGCAAGGCAAGAAAGATTCTGTTTTCAGGAATGAGGATTATCGTCGCTTGGTTGCCTCAGTGCCATGCGTAAAGTGTGGCGCACCCTCACAAGCCTGTCATCGAAACGAAGGCAAGGGAATAGGGATAAAGGCTTCTGACGCCATGTTGTTTGCTCTGTGCCCCACTCATCACGCCGAGATAGATTCAAACAATAAGCTACCCAAAGAAGAGCGGCGGACGCTTGAGAATCAACTGTGCATAAAAACTTTTGTCTACTTAATCGAAAACAAACTACTGAGAATTGCATGAATCCACAAAACGAATTAGAACTACCCGCTACACATTGCGTAGAAATGTTGGTTGTTGAGTATCCAGGTAAAACAGCAGGCGAGCTTGCAGCTTTTTGCGCGCATCTAGACACAGAGCGTATTCGGCTTGCAACATACTCGCTAGTTCGAACCGGCAAAGTTGTGGCTCTTCAAAGGCCCAGGTCAGGCAATCGCGGGCCATCGTTTGTCACTAAGTATTACCCGCCGAATCATCCAGAGTGCGCACGTCGTGTAGTTAAGACTACTTAATTCTTACGAATCGAAAACCCTGCAATGTTAATCTTCGGTTCGGGCAAAACAACTTTCTTTGCAAAGTGTTTTGCGGCTAAGCGTATAGCCTCAGACCTATTCGCGTGAATCTTTAGCAGCTGCGCATCTGTCTCCGCGTTTATCGAGACGTTGATGCGCTTAGTTTTTGTTGCGCCTTTCAGCGGTTGGCCGCGTGCGGGCTTTAGGGTGTCGAAAGTGGCGACGCGTCGCGGTTTAGGCATTATTCTTTTTACAGGCTAATTTCAATACATTTAGCGTCAGTTTTTTTTATGTTGTTTACTCAGTTTCGTTGTCTGCAGCAAATGCTTCGTCGGCAACGCTTAAAGCGTCAATTTGCTCATTCCACTGCTCGACTGTTAAAACACCTTCTTTGTCTGTCCAAGCGCCGTCATCGCTGCCGTGGCCTTGAGCTGCGTAAAACCAAATCTTATCGCCTGTATCGTCAGATTTGGCTACATTTACTGTGTACTCGTTATCTTGATTAACGCCAGCATTTTGCAAAGCAGCTTCGACAGTCGAGAAATATTTATTGATCCGCGTTGCTGAATTGACTGTTTGAACTAAGTTGATTGTTGTTGCTTGCATGATGTTTACTCCGTTTTGTTGTCGCTCGTTATTGAGTTAATGTAGTAATAATATACACAACTTAATCGAGTGTCAAGAGGTAGTTTAACAATTATTACTATACACAACTTTATGTTGATGCAGTAAAACTATCAGTTAGATACGTGTACCTAGTATCGCAAGTTTTTTGAGGAATTGGCAACATTCACGCAACTAATTATTGCGAGGCATGCATGGGAACACAGACAGTGAACGCTCTTTCAACCGGAGGGAGGATCTTAGAGATTGTAGAGACGGGGTCAGGAGTTTCAGGGTGGGTTGAAATTTCATTCGAAGCTGGTCTTTTTCTAAGAGTGCCAGCAGGATGCTCTGCAGTAGTCGAGCAAGCAACAGAGCTGCCGTCAGTAACGGGTTCATCGCCCGAGGCAGTTAGAGGTCGTCAGTGGCCTTTAGGGGTTATCACTGGCCCTAGCGATGTCGATTCCTACGTACTAGGCGCAACACATGCGAGACTGAAGGTCTTGTCGGGTGCTGGCCCAGTATCTTTAATGATTCGCGG
>JAYWIG010000108.1:0-14122 GCA_043789035.1 Betaproteobacteria bacterium | reverse complement strand
CGGCTTCTGCAGCTTTTTCATCAGTCATTCGATCTCCTACCTTCACAGGCAGGTACCCAAATACGGTTCCTGGTTCGGTCCGTTGCACACCTTCGACTCGGATATCTTTAACGACAAAAGGCGTAAAAGCCAGCGCGCAATCTAAAACCAACGACTGTGCAAACAATGCGGCGAGAATAAGACTTAATTTACGTGGGCGAAATCGGGTGGCTGGGTTGTGCATGCTTTGTCATTTCTCTTCTGAAGCAGCGATTTTAGATGAGCTTTCGAATGACAAAGAATCAATGCCACTTTCTACGTGTTTTCATCCAGATATAAGGCGATTTAAGTCGTTAAAGACCGCTACAAACATCATTAAAAGCACAACCCCGACCCCAGCTTTTTGCGTCAAGCTCATAAATCGCTCCGAGAGTGGCTTTCCTTTAATTGCTTCGAGTGCGTAGTACACCAAATGCCCTCCATCCAAAACAGGGATGGGCATTAAATTTAAAACGCCAAGGCTAATGCTAATCAGCGCCAAAAAGCCTACATAGGCATACCAACCCACACGAGCACTTTGGCCAGCGTAATCCGCAATCGAGATCGGACCACTTAAATTCTTTAGTGAGAGCTCGCCGATCACCATCTTGCCCATCATTCGAAGTGAAAATATCGACATATCCCAGGTCTTTTTCGCACCCTCGATGAGGCTATCAAATGGGCCGAAGGAAATGACGGCAGTTTCCACTTTATTTTGAAGAGCAGCACCGATTTTGCCAACACGCTTGGCTGTACTCTCAACTCCATCGCTTGTTGCTTGATTCTCAAGACTGCCCAACGGCGTAATCATTAGCAATTGCTCCGCTCCATCACGTCGAACTTTCAATTCAACGGCCTGTTCCGCGCTGGTTCGAATTCTCGCAATCAGCGCAGTCGCTTTGGTTATTGGCTCGCCGTTAATTGCCAAGACTACATCGCCAACTTTCAGCCCAGCCTGTTCTGCTCTTCCTGAGGCCATGACCTGATTAACGATGATTTCGCCCATTTGAAGATCGAGGCCAAGGATCTTAAGAAAATCTTTCTCTATCTCACCTGAGGCTAGACCAGAAGCGTCAATTTTTAAGACCTGCGAGCTGCTTTGCCCTGCTCGAGTAATCTCGATATCAATATTGCGCCTCTCAATAGCACCGTCAAGCATGCGTAGCCTAAAGTCGTTCCAAGAGCGAACGGTATCACCATCAACCGACAACACTTTATCGCCTCGAGTTACGCCAGCTTTAGCGGCAGCGGAATTAATTGGTCCATCGTCGAGGATGGCTATCGGCTCAGAAATTCCCACAAAACTCAGAACAGCATACAAAGCAATGGCTAAGATAAAGTTGGCTAAAGGGCCTGCGACCACTATCGCCGATCTCTTGGCCAGCGACTGACGAGTAAAGGCCCGCGGTAAGTCCTCAGGTGCGATGACAGCGTCTTTTTCCCGCTCGTCTACCATCCGCACAAAACCTCCCAATGGAATCGCTGAAAAACTCCATTCGGTCTGATCTGGGCCGAACTTTCGACTAAACAGCGATGGGCCAAACCCGATGGAGAATTTAAGGATTTTGACGTTAAATTTCTTCGCCACCCAGTAGTGACCAAACTCATGTACGAAAATTAGTACCGTTAAGGCGAGTAAAAATGCTAGAACCGTTTGAACAATACTCATGAACCTACCTTAGAACAAACTAAACAAACTAAACCAACCCAACACTTTATAGAAATTGCCCAATGACCGCATCCGCCAACGCCCTAGCTTCAGCGTCAATCGAGAAGACTTCCTCTAAGGATTGCAACGCTAAGCCGCTAGAAAGTTGATTGAGTACTTTCTCATTAACACGAGCAATGTCGCAAAACCCAATTCGATCATCCAAGAATGCTGCCACCGCAACTTCATTGGCCGCATTCAAAACACAAGCCGCATTCCCACTAATTTTTAGAGCCTGCTTAGCTAGCCGCAAACATGGGAACTTCACCTCATCAGGGGCTTCAAACTCAAGTTTGGCAATTTCCACCAAATTCAAGGGAGCAACTCCACTAGCAATACGTTCGGGATAAGCCAAAGCGTGGGCAATAGGCGTTCTCATATCGGGATTGCCAAGCTGTGCAAGCACGGATCCGTCACAATAAGACACCATGGAGTGAATCACACTTTGCGGATGAAACACAACTTCGAGCTGCTCAGCGGGCAAATTAAACAAATGATGGGCTTCAATAAGCTCTAAGCCCTTATTCATCATGGTCGCAGAATCAACTGAAATCTTTCTTCCCATCTGCCACTTTGGATGGGCACAGGCCTGAGCTGGCGTAACCTTTTGCATTTGTTCTAGCGAAAAAGTTCGAAATGGGCCACCCGAAGCAGTTAAAACGATACTGGCAATACCATAGGTATCGCTGAGCGTTTCTGAGCCAACCTGCCTTAGAGCGGCCGCTGGCGGTAAACATTGAAAAACGGCATTGTGTTCACTATCAATGGGTAATACCTGAGCGCCATTAGCGGCGCACGTAGTTAAAAACAAATGGCCAGCCATCACAATAGCTTCTTTGTTAGCCAATAAGATCTGCTTGCCCGTTCTTGCTGCCGCTAAGGTAGGAGCCAAGCCAGCGCCGCCAACGATTGCCGCCATGACCTTATGCACCTTAAAACGGCTTGACTGTGCAGAGGCTACATCACACAGGCCTTGCTCACCTTCATGAACTTCAAGCGCGGCGAGTTCTGGAAGAGTCGTAATTTTTTTTCGAAACTCATAAGCTGCCGCTGCACTCGCCAAGGCAACTCTCTCGGGTTTAAACTCCAGACACTGAGCAACTAAATCGTCGACCTTGGTCGCAGCGGTCAAACCAATCACGCAATACTTATCAGGATGGCGACGTAAAACATCCAAGGTGCTAACGCCAATCGACCCAGTCGACCCAAGTACAGTCACGGCGGCTAAAGTAGGTAAGCTCATTGCTCATTTACATAGAAATTGACCACAGCAAGTAGGCTGCAGGCATAGTTGGAATTAGCGCATCGGTTCGGTCAAAAAAACCGCCATGACCGGGTAAACTGTTGCCGCTATCTTTTACGCCGGCCAGTCGCTTGAGCAAAGATTCGTGTAAATCACCCATGACGCTGAGGGCTACCAAGCCGAGTAAAAAAATGGTTGCCACAATGCTCGACCATTTACCGACCAACTTTGCTGGTAAAGTTTGGGCCAAATCAGGGGACGCTGCGGTAACAAGTGACAGGATCACGACTAGAAAAGCACCGCCAAATGCTCCTTCCCAGCTTTTGCCGGGGGAGATCGATGGAGCAAGCTTCCGACGACCAAAAGCACGACCGAAAAAATAAGCGCCAACATCGGCAAACACGACCACCGCTAAAGACGAAAATATCGCTAAAGGTCCTATTCTTCGCAACTCTAAAAGCGCCAACCAACAACCTAATCCTGCGATCATTGCGATTACAACTCCACCAGGCACTGGTTTACGTGTTGCCAAAGCCCGCATCCCGAAAACTATCCAGAACAAAGTCAAAGCAACGCACACAAACTGCAGAAAGCCTTTCAAAGTCTGACCAGGAAAAGCATGCGCTAATAACATCCAAGCCATCCCAACGCCCGCAGTCAAAGCAGCAACCGGCACAGCAGCGGAAACCTTTGTCGATACAAGCTTGCACCACTCATACACCGCCACACTCAACGCAATCAGCGAGGCAATGCCCCATATTTCCGGAGGCCCAAAAAACATCGTTGGTACAAAAATCGCGAGAAGGACTAGTGCCGTGATGATTCGAGTTTTCAGCACACAAGGCCTTTTTTGAAAGTACTCAAGGGAATACTTGAATTCCAACGGCGTCTGGAGCTTGGCCTACCAGCTGCGCACTGGTTTGCCCAAAGCGTCGCTCCCGCAGTGAGTACGAAGCAAAAGCGTCTACAAGCGACTTTCCATCGAAATCAGGCCAATAGGTTTCGGTGAAAAACAATTCAGTGTAGGCTAATTGCCAAAGCAGAAAATTGCTAATTCGCTTCTCGCCACCCGTGCGAATAAAAAGGTCTGGTTCTGGCGCATAGGCCATGGCCAGGTAGGGCGACAGCGTATCTTCAGTAAATTCGCTCGGATTAGTGGCCAAAGAAGGGTTTGCTATCAAGGCTTTTTGAGTCGCTTGAGTGATATCCCAACGGCCGCCGTAGTTTGCGCAAATACTTAACACAAGGCCCGTATTTTGAGCAGTTTTTGCCTCGCTCTTCTCTATCAATGCTCTTAGCTTTGCATCGAACGGAGACAAATCGCCAACCACTCTTAAACGAATCGAATTTGCATGGAGCTTGCTTACTTCTCGCTCTAATGCAGTCACAAACAAGCGCATTAAAACTGAAACTTCGTCCGCAGGACGTCGCCAATTTTCCGAACTAAAGGCGAACAGGGTTAGAAATTTCACCCCCCTAGATGCACTTGCCTCCACAACACTTCGGACAGCTTCTACGCCTTTTGCGTGTCCTGCTACTCGCGGTAACAAGCGTTTAGTCGCCCAGCGGCCATTACCGTCCATGATGATAGCGACATGTTGAGGCACCGACCTTACTGGTGGAACAGCAACTGTTGAGCTGATATGGTTCGGCACGAGGCTAAGTGAACTCTGTACGGCACTAAACCGTCAGAATTTCCTTCTCTTTAGTAACTAACACTCTATCGACTTCCGCAATATGGGCATCGGTCATTTTCTGAATATCGTCTTGGGCGCGGCGCTCGTCATCCTCAGAAACTTCTTTGTCTTTAAGAAGCTTCTTCAAGCTCTCATTCGCATCGCGCCTGAGGTTGCGAATAGCTACTTTAGCGTGTTCGCCATCACCTTTAACCACCTTGACAAGTTCTTTGCGACGCTCTTCCGAAAGCGGAGGCATCGGCACACGAATCAGATCTCCTACCATTGATGGGTTCAAACCTAAATCAGACTCGCGAATAGCCTTATCAACCAAAGTAGCAAGCTTCTTTTCCCAAACAGAGACTCCGATGGTACGAGCATCGATCATCGTGAGATTCGCCACTTGGCTCAATGGCGTCATACTGCCGTAATAGTCAACCTGGACGTGATCTAAAAGCCCAGTATGAGCTCGACCGGTACGCACTTTAGATAAGCTGCTCTTCAAAGACTCTAGCGACTTTTGCATCTTCTGCTCAGAACTTTGCTTAATTGCGCTAATACTCATTTGATGATTCCTCCAACTAATTAAACATGAACTAAGGTACCCTCAGGCTGCCCCGTAACAACTCTCATCAAAGCACCCTCTTTAAATATCGAAAACACTTGAATCGGTAAATTTTGATCGCGACAAAGCGCAAATGCGGTTGCATCCATGACTTTAAGGTCTTGCCTCATCGCATCGTCGAAACTGATCTTGTCATAACGGGTAGCAGTTAGGTCCTTCTTCGGATCAGCGGTATAGACTCCGTCGACCTTAGTGGCTTTGAGAACAATTTCAGCGCCGATTTCAGCTCCGCGTAATGCTGCGGCAGTATCGGTAGTGAAAAACGGATTTCCTGTCCCGGCAGCAAAAATAACAACTTTGCCTTCTTCGAGATAACGCAACGCTTTGGGGCGTATATATGGCTCAACTACTTGCTCAATTTTTAAAGCCGATTGAACCCGGGCTGCGATGCCTTGTTGTTTAAAGGCATCTTGCAAGGCCAATGAGTTCATCACAGTTGCAAGCATTCCCATATAGTCAGCCGTAGCCCTATCCATACCCGCAGCACCTCCAGCGACACCGCGAAAAATATTGCCTCCGCCAATGACTACAGCTATCTCAACGCCTAAAGAAAGAACCTCGCCAACCTCACGCACCATCTGAACGATGGTCGATTTATTGATACCGAAAGCATCATCACCCATCAATGCTTCCCCAGATAACTTCAACAAAACTCTGCGATAGGGTTTACTCATGAAGGGCTTGTTCCTTTAGGCGTTAGAAATGATAGATGCGGAGGATTATGCCTGTCCTTTTGTGGCAGCAACCTGGGCGGCAACTTCAGCAGCGAAATCATTCACCTTTTTCTCAATGCCTTCTCCGACGATAAACAAACTAAAAGAAGCAACAGTTGCTTTACGTTGAGCCAATAACTGCTCAATTGTCACTTTATCGTCCTTAACGAATGGTTGGCCCAGTAAGGTAACTTCTTTTAAGAATTTTTGAACGGAACCTTCAACCATCTTTGCGACGATCTCTGCGGGCTTTCCACTTTCGGCTGCTTTAGCTTCAGCAACTGAACGCTCTTTAGCAATATCGTCTTGAGAGACGCCCTCTTTACTTAATGCTTTTGGCTTACTTGCGGCAATATGCATTGCCAAGTCTTTAGCCAACTGCTCATCGCCTCCAACCAAATCAACCACAACGCCAATCTTTGCGCCGCCATGAATGTAGGTCGCTAATTGGCCTTGGGTATCGAAACGCTTGAAGCGACGAACGCTTAAATTTTCACCAATTTTGCCGATTAAGGCCGTACGAACTTGCTCAACAATTTGACCGTCGATGGTTAGAGCATAAAGCGCAGCAACGTCAGCAGGGTTATGTTCGGCGACCAGCTTAGCCAAGTTCTTTGACAACGTCAGAAAGTCGTCGTTCTTCGCAACGAAGTCCGTTTCGCAGTTCAATTCAACCATTGAGCCGGACTTGCCATCGGCAGCAACATAAATCCCTACTACCCCTTCCGCGGTGACCCGGCTAGACGCTTTGCTGGCTTTGCTTCCAAGCTTTACGCGCAAGATTTCTTCCGCTTTGTCGAGATCTCCAGCTGCTTCAGTGAGCGCTTTTTTACACTCCATCATCGGAGCGTCAGTCTTCTCACGTAATTCTTTTACCATCGCTGCAGTAACTTCAGCCATTTTTCATCCTTCAATATATATTTTAAAAATCGTTATGCTTGCGGTTCATGTAAAAAAGGGCCGCAACGCAGCCCCTTTTAGAGAGAGTGCCAAATTTAGACCTGCGCGGCCTGAACCTCAACAAACTCTTCGCCATCATCATCAGCTGTTTTAGCAATTTCTTGAATCGAAGCGCTACGGCCCTCAAGTACTGCGTCAGCCATACCCTTGGCGTAAAGTCGAACCGCTTTACCGGAGTCATCATTACCAGGAATGATATGGGTAATGCCTGCTGGAGAGTGGTTCGTATCGACCACGCCAATCACTGGAATACCAAGCTTGGTGGCTTCAGTGATCGCAATTTTGTGATAACCAACGTCGATTACAAAAATAGCGTCTGGCAAGCCAACCATATCCTTGATGCCGCCGAATGCCTTAGTCAGTTTTTCTTGTTCGCGAGCGAAAAGAAGGGCTTCTTTTTTGGTCAAGCGATCAGCCGCGCCATCTAACTTCATGGCTTCCATTTCTTTTAAACGCTTGATCGAACCTTTTACGGTTTTGAAGTTGGTCAGCATGCCACCCAACCAACGCTGATCCACGTACGGCATGCCAGCACGTGCGGCTTCTTCCGCAATCACGTCTTTGGCTTGGCGCTTTGTACCAACAAACAAGACTGTGCCGCGATTGCTAGCCAGTTGCGTGACGTACTTCGAGGCATCTTGATACATGACCATGGTCTGCTCAAGATTGATAATGTGAATTTTATTGCGATGGCCATAAATATAGGGGGCCATCTTAGGGTTCCAGAAGCGTGTTTGGTGGCCAAAGTGCACACCAGCTTCTAGCATTTCGCGCATAGTAACTGCCATAGTTTTCTCCATAGGGTTAGGCTTTGTGAGAAGTTTTGAATCTCTTAATCGGACCCTAAAAGCAATTGCTCAGCAGTCGCTCGAAGGCAGGTTAAGAAACACCCTTGATAAACCACTCACTGGTTTGAATTTTCAATCATTTTTTACTTGTAAATCAACAAGTAAGCCTATAATTATAGCTTCCTTTTTAACTTTTGGCACCCTTGGCTATTCATGGCGCCATCCACCCTGCACTCAACATGACGATTACTCTAAAAAACGAACAAGAAATTCAAGCCATGCGAGTCGCTGGGCAACTAGCTTCGGAGGTTCTTGACTTTATCGCGCCGCAGATTATCCCCGGTATCACAACTGGGGAAATAGACAGAATCTGTCACGAATACATGGTTAATGTACAGAAAACCATTCCGGCACCACTCAATTATTGTCCACCAGGGTTTACGCCATACCCCAAATCCATCTGCACATCGGTCAACCATCAGGTTTGTCACGGAATTCCAGGCGACAAGGTACTCAAGAGCGGCGATGTTGTAAATGTCGATGTTACGGTAATCAAAGACGGCTTTCATGGCGACACAAGCCGCATGTTCTTTGTAGGTGAACCATCAATCGCGGCCAAGCGTCTCTGTGAAATCACTTATGAGTGTATGTGGCTTGGCATTGATCAAGTGCGCCCAGGGGCCAGACTAGGTGATATTGGTGCGGTAATTCAAAAGTACGCAGAGGAATCTGGCTTCTCGGTAGTTCGCGAATTCTGCGGCCACGGTATTGGACGTAAATTTCATGAAGATCCTCAAATATTGCATTACGGTAAAGCCGGCACAGGCGAAGTACTCAAGGAAGGCATGATTTTCACGATTGAACCAATGATTAACGCTGGCCGTAGAGAAATTCGAGAACTTCCAGATGGTTGGACAATTGTGACTAAAGATCGCAGCCTTTCTGCGCAGTGGGAACACACAGTACTGGTGACGCCTACTGGCTACGAGATCATGACGACTTCAGCAGGCGCCCCTGCAAAACCTGCCATTCTCGCCAGAGCGGCTTAACCTTTAAGACTTCGGATGCAAGAACTCCGAAAACAGTACAAGGATGAGCGAAATGATCTCATCAATCGCTTCAAGGCGGGGCTAACGGTCGAGCAATTTATCAAAGGGCTTTGTTTGGTTACTGACAAGGTAATTACACAACTTTGGGCAGAGTCGGGCATTACTGCTGCAACCCTAGTCGCCGTTGGAGGTTATGGCCGCAGAGAACAGTTCCCGTTTTCAGATGTTGATTTACTTATTCTGATTAATGGCGATTCAAACGAAGTTGATAGCAAGAACAAAGCACAGCTCGAAAGTTTTTTAGGCAATTGCTGGGATATCGGTTTAGAGCTTGGACATTCGGTTCGCACGATTTCTGAATGTGTCACTGAGGCTGCGGGTGATATTACGATCCAAACATCGCTTTTAGAGTCTCGCTGGCTGGCAGGGGCTAAGGCTGATTTCACGGAACTTAAAAAAACCTTTGAAAAAACGCTTAGTTCGGACAAAGACAAGCAAAAATTCTTCCAAGCAAAGGTTTTAGAACTGGCCCAACGCCATGCAAAGTATGAAGACACTCCGTATAGTTTAGAACCTAACTGCAAAGAAAGCCCTGGTGGTTTACGTGACCTACAAGTCTTACTCTGGGTCGCAAACGCAGCTGGGTTAGGTAGCTCTTGGGCCTCGCTCGCGGAAAAAGGCATATTAACGGCGCAAGAAGCTCGGGAGATTCGCAGCAACGAAAGAAAACTAAAACGAATTCGCGCGATGCTACACGTAGCGGCAGGAAGGCGTGAAGATAGGCTGGTTTTTGATCTGCAAGCGCAAGTCGCGGAATTACACGGCTTGAAGGCGTCTTCGGCTCGGCGAGTTTCCGAAGAACTAATGCAGCGATACTACAAGGCAGCTAAAGTCGTTACCCAACTGAACACTATTGCGCTGCAGTTAATCGAAGAAAAGCTCTTTGAACCCAAGGGTAGCACTCCAGAGCCAATCGATGACTACTTCCAAAATCACCGTGGCTTGCTCGAAGCGAGAAGCGCTGATTTGTTTGAAAAATATCCTGGGCAACTACTTCGGGCATTTCTAGTCGTTGAAGAACATTCGGAACTATCCGCAATCGCCGGCTCTACCTTACGCCAAATTTGGGCTGCAAGAGACAGCATCGACGCGAACTTTAGAAAGTCGCCAGACAATCGCGCGCTTTTCATGGAAATTCTTAAGTCACCTAGGGGAGTCACACACGCGTTACGCCGTATGAATGAGTGGTCAATTCTTGGGCGCTACATGCCGGCATTTAGACGCATTGTGGGCCGTATGCAGCACGATTTATTTCATGTGTATACCGTAGACCAACATATTCTGATGGTGGTACGTAATTTGCGTCGCTTCACCATGAGCGAGCATGCTCATGAATATCCATTTTGCACCCAACTGATGACGGAATTTGGAAGACCGTGGCTGCTTTACACCGCTGCGCTTTTTCATGACATTGCCAAAGGGCGAGGCGGAGATCATTCAAAGCTAGGTATGAAAGACGCGAAGGCCTTTGCAACTCAGCACGGCTTGAATTCTCAAGAGCGCGAACTTATTGTGTTCCTTGTAGAACACCATCTAAGCATGTCAGCAGTGGCGCAAAAGCAGGATCTGTCAGATCCTGAAGTTATTGAGAAGTTTGCCAATGTGACGGGGTCAGAAGAGCGCCTAACCGCACTTTATTTGCTTACCGTCGCCGATGTGCGTGGGACCAGCCCGAAAGTTTGGAATGGTTGGAAAGCAAAACTACTTGAAGATCTTTATCGGGCAACTAAACGCCATCTAAGCGGCGAAGCGCCGACCAGCGATGCTTATCTTGATGAGCAACGCACAGAAGCCAGGCGAATACTAAACTTATATGCTTTGGATTCCAGCCATTACGAAGCGCTGTGGGCGCAACTTGATATCGGTTTTTTTCTGCGCCACGATCCACAAGATGTTGCCTGGCAAACACGCGTACTTTATAAGCAAACCGCCCCTAAAAGTCCCGTCGTAAAAACTCGCCTCGCGCCATCTGGTGAGGGCTTTCAAGTCGTAGTACACATTGCCGACCAAGCGGATTTATTTGCAAAAATTTGTGGCTATTTTGATAGCAAAAACTTCTCTGTTCTCGATGCAAAGGTCCACACCACAAAAAACGGTTATGCGCTTGACAGCTTTTTAGTCGTTGACCCTTTAGATAGAGCAAGCGCGCAAGGGCAAAGTAGCAACTACCGAGACATTCTTAATTTGGTAGAAAGTGAACTAACCGAAAGGCTGTCACGCCAACAAGAACTGCAACCTCCGGTAAAAGGCAGAGTGTCTAGACGCTCGAAGTACTTTCCGATCCAACCTAAAGTCGATTTACGGCCTGATGAAAAAGGTAAGCTGCATTTGCTGACCCTTACAGCGAATGATAGAACAGGCTTACTTTACGGAATCGCCCGAGTTCTAGCGCTGAACAACGTCAATTTACACGCCGCAAAAGTAACAACTTTAGGCGAACGGGTAGAAGATTTGTTTTTAATCGACGGGCCCGCACTAGCAAACCCTAGAGATCAATTAAAACTGGAGGGTGAGCTGCTCGATGCGCTAGCGTAAAGCTAAAAGAAGCTGCCCAACTTTTTGCATTGCCTCATCTAATACCCGAGTGATGTCATCAAGAGAGATTCGTTCTGCGCTTGCTCCGACACCTGCCGCTGCATTCGCAACTACACCTAGTGCTGCATACGCAAGGTTAAGCTCTCTGGCTAATGCAGCTTCAGGCATTCCCGTCATGCCAACTATATCGCAGCCGTCTTGTCCCATGCGCTTGATTTCAGCAGCGGTTTCAAGTCGTGGGCCTTGTGTACAGCCATACGTGCCATTCAGATGCAAAGGTAAGCCAGCCTCAGCTGCAGCTTTGGCCAACCGCATGCGCAACGCTTCATCGTACGGATAAGTAAAGTCGATGTGTGTAACTGGTTGATCTGCACCTTCAAAAAAGGTAGATTCACGCCCCCAAGTGTAATCAATGATTTGATTAGGCAGAAGCAATTTACCAGCGCTTAAATCAGCACGTATTCCACCCACCGTAGCCACTGCAACTACTTCAGTAACGCCAACTTGTTGCAAGGCCCATAGATTGGCGCGATAGTTAATTTCATGTGGTGCGATCGTGTGCCCATAGCCATGGCGGGCCAGAAACACCACGTCTGCTTCTCCAAGCTTACCAAAGGTTAGCGGCCCGGATGGATCACCATATGGCGTGCGAACAACTTCTCTTCGACTGTTGGCAATGGTTGCCAATTTAGTTAAACCACTACCACCAATAATTGCCAGCATAGCTGCTACCTTGCTTGTTTTAACGAATCTAATCTTGCCTTCAAATCTTGCAGGCTAATGACTTCAACGCCTAAATCTTGCGCTTTCGTCAATTTGCTTCCAGCATCGCTACCCGCTAACAAGAAGGATGTTTTGCTCGATACGGAAGAACTCACGCTCGCACCTAAGCTTCTTAACCAATCACTGGCTTCATCCCTAGACATTCCAGTCAGCGTCCCTGTAACAACGGCAGTTTTACCAATTAGAAGCGGTGCTGACTCTTGATTCCCGCTGTCTACATCATGGCCATCAGCAACCTCGACTTTTTGCTTAATCGGTATTTGTAATTCCGCTAGTAAAAAGTCCAGCAGCTGCATATTGCCAGAGTTTGCAATATAGGCTTTCAAACTCGCTACGATTTCAACACCAATGCCTTCAAGTGGAACTGGCTTCAATTCAAGAATTTCTGCTTTCCCGTCGCTAAGACTTTTAACATTGATCAGTCGACGCTTGTTATTTTCTTTCTGGATCTCTTGCTTTTCTTCCAACAGCTTATTCCAGTCTTGCGAACGTAGCAAAGCAATGTCATTCTGAAACTCTGTTGCAAGTTGCCTCGCTACCTCTTCGCCCACATGGCGAATCCCTAGCCCAAACAACAATCTTGCTAATGAAGTCTGGCGAGACTTATCAATCGCAGCAACCACATTATTGGCAGACTTTTCACCCATTCGGTCAAGTGCCGAAAGTTGTTCGACTGAAAGTAGGTATAAATCAACTGGCGACGAAACGAGCTGCGCATCGACCAACTGTTCAACCAGCTTCTCACCCAAGCCCTCGATATCCATAGCACGGCGCTGACAAAAATGAATCAATGATTGAGTGCGTTGCGCCTTACAAAGCCAACCACCTGTGCAGCGATAAACGGCTTCCCCTTCTGGCCTTTCTAACGCGGATTGGCATACCGGACAAACGGTGGGAAAAACAAAAGCAACTGCATTTGCAGGACGTCGCTCAGGCAAGGATCGCACGACTTCAGGTATCACATCGCCCGCTCTTCTAACGATGACATAATCACCAATCCAGACATTCTTGCGCGCAATCTCTTCTTCATTATGCAAGGTGGCATTAGTGACGGTGACTCCACCCACAAATACGGGTGCAAGACGAGCCACCGGGGTAATCGCCCCAGTGCGCCCTACTTGAACATCGATACCTAATAGTTCAGTCACCTCTTCTTGTGCCGGAAATTTGTGTGCGATTGCAAACCTTGGTGCTCGGGCCACAAAACCGAGCGCCTCATACAAGGTGCGCTCATTAACTTTGTACACTACGCCATCGATTTCGAAAGGCAGTTGGTTACGACGTTCTCCAATACTGTTATAAAAAGCGAGTAATCCCTTAGCCGTTGCCGATTGAGTGCGATGTGCGGAAACTGGCAAGCCTTTTTCAGTCAACCAAGTCAATAGGCCCGAGTGTGTGAGTGGCAAATCGAATCCGAGCACTTCACCGACTGAGTAAGCGAAAAATCGCAGCGGGCGCTGAGCAGTAATGGTTGGGTCGAGTTGGCGCAAACTGCCGGCTGCAGCGTTTCGCGGATTCGCAAAAAGTTTGTCACCAAGTTCAGCCTGACGCTTATTTAAAGCCTCAAAATCAGCACTAAACATCAACACTTCACCGCGCACTTCAAGCACGGTTTGCCTAGAAAGTTCGTCGGGAGTTAGGTTTAGCCTTAATGGTATTGCCCTGACGGTTCGAATGTTGTGAGTAACATCTTCACCTACAGCACCGTCGCCTCTTGTTGCCGCTTGCACAAAGATACCATTCTCGTAGCGCAAACTCAACGCCAGTCCATCGTACTTTAGCTCGGCATTAAATGAACAAGCCTCTGTAGCTGGAAGTAAATCGCGCACTCTTTTTTCGAAGGCAAAAACATCTTCAGGCTCAAACGCATTGCTCAGAGAAAGCATCGGGACGCGATGCGTAACTTGTGAAAAAGCATCAAGTGCAGAGCCCCCAACCCGTTGGGTTGGCGAATCAGTTGTGAT
>JAYWIG010000107.1:0-3849 GCA_043789035.1 Betaproteobacteria bacterium | reverse complement strand
AGTGGAACCAAAATAGAAACAAAAACGCCAACTTTTTTGAAGTTGGCGGTGTTGTAGGTTGCATTTTTTAACGATGCAAACAAGATCTGGTAGGACGTGGCAGGTTCGAACTGCCGACCAACGGATTAAAAGTCCGCTGCTCTACCGGCTGAGCTAACGTCCCAGACAAGCCCACGATTATAGCGGGAGGAATTAACTTCAGCAAATCGGGCTTGGTTAAGCTCTACTCAACTGGTATCGCAATGCAGCTACAGCGCCTACATTGATGGCCGCGAATGCAAGAAATGAACCAAGTGCTAGAGTCGACAAACCGCTTAAACCTTGCCCAATGGTGCAACCCAGTGCTGTAACGCCGCCAATGCCCATTAGCGTGGCTCCAACGAGGTGATTTGCTGTGTCTTCTGCGTTCGCAAAACCTTCCCAGTGGAAGGTCTTGTCGATAATGCTGCTGATGAATGCGCCGAGCACCATGCCCCCACAAGCCGCTATCCCAAGAGTCACTTTTTTCGTTGTATCGCTCCAAAAGAGCAGTAGCTCTAATGTGTAGGCCATAGGTGCAACGAAACTAAGCGATTCCAAGCGGCCAGAGTTTGTGCCGATGAAGGCTTCCTCTAAAGTTTTTGGATCTTCCGCTAAGTAGCCAAGCTTGCCTGAGACGTACCAAATGGCCGCGACGCCTAAACCAATGATGATGCTGGCAACGGGGTTACTGATATTACTGCGAAATTCTTTACCCATGAATGCATAGATGAAAAGTGCTCCGCCAACCAGTAGAGCGACTACCGAACGAACCGTATTCAGATCGGCTCCGAACGCTTTTGAAAGAAATCGGGGTAAATCCTGCCCACTTTCCAATGTCGGTTTAATTAGATCGACAGTGTTTACGCGCATAACGCCAAACAAGCCTTTTAATGTCATGTAAGCAGTTAGGCCAAGAACAATAAATACGATCAGCGACTTTAAGGAGCCAGCGCCAATTCGAATCAACGTTTTACTGCCACAACCCGAAGCTAACACCATGCCAAAGCCAAACAAAAAGCCGCCAACGATATAGGAAAACCATGTAAAGCTAGGTGAGGTGTAGATACTTTTGGACAGATCAATCAACCCAGCAAACTGCATAGCTTGGGTAGCAAAGATCGCTACTGCGATTGAAATCATCCACATTCGCATCCGCGTCCAGTCGCCCATGTTGACGATGTCGGCTACTGCCCCCATCGTACAAAAATTGCTTTTTGCCATGAAAAACCCCATCACGATGGTGACGGCGAGAGTGGCCCAGACAACTGTAGATTGGATGCCTGCGATATTAACTTCTTGCATACGAAACTTAAAAACGCCTAAAAAATTATGGGCGCAAAGTGGCTAAGCGTTCCTTCGCTGATTGCCCCACTGGAGTATCGCCATAGCGTTCAGTCACAATTTCTAAACTACGCCTGCCAGTACGGCGATCACCACTTTCGATTTGCGCAAGCCCCATTGTAAACAGTGCCTCTGGGCTGCGAGAAAAGTCTGGTTGCCCGTTCACTAAGGCTTGTAGAGTTGTTACCGCTGATTTGTAGTCTTTTAGTGCGTAGTGGCTGCTGCCTATCCAGTATTGCACGCTGGGTGAATAACCGCTCTCGGGGTAGGCAAATTGAAATTGACTCAAGCTTGCAAGCGCAGACTTAAAGTCACCGGCTCTAATAAAGGCAATAGCTGAATCGAAGCGTCGTTTTTCATTAGCCTCAACGGCGAATGTGCGGCCATCAACCTGAATACTTTGCGGTTCGAATTTTTTGAATTTGTTGTCGGTGGCTGCGATTAGCTCACGCTGGTCAAGCATGGATTTCTGAAATTTCGCAATTTCATTGTTTTGAACTTCCACTTGGCCGCGAAGCCTCGCAATATCGTCGCGTAGCAACTGCAATTGATTTTGCAGCAGCAATATCCCTTTGATGGTTTGCTCTAATTGCTCGGTTCGATTCAATAATTCAGAATCTTTGGCTTGCAGATCTTTTGTTTGTGCCTCGAATTTGCCCCTTAAATCGAGGATCGCCTTACGGGCTTCATCATCATCAAATAAACCTGCTTGTGCGGTGAGCCCATGAAATGCGAATCCAAGCACTATTAGAAGTCTTAAAGGGGTTTTGAACATAGGCATCACCAGCACAGGAAGTAGGAAAATAGAGTTAATAGGCTAAGTCGGCCCGACGATTTTCTGCAAACGCTGCTTCATCGAGGCCCAGCGATTTAGGTTTTTCTTCGCCTAGACTTACCGCTTCGATTTGCGCATCACTCACACCGAGCGTTAACAATGATTTTCGGACAACTTCAGCGCGTTTTTGGCCAAGCGCTAAATTGTATTCTCTACTGCCGCGTTCATCGGTATTACCCTGAACGATAACTTTTCGTGAGCGATTGGTATTCAAATACTTTGCATGGGTTTCGATAACAGGGCGGAATTCATCTTTCAGCACAAAGCTGTCATAGTCGAAATACACGCTACGTTTTGCCAGTGGACTATTTGGATCTTTTAACGGATCGTCGGCGGTCACGGTCGTGACTGTGCTCGTCGCGCTACCTTGGGTTGTACTGCCAGCTTGACCACCCTGAAGCGGATTGGGCAGAGTGGATTGCTGCGAGCCTGTACGAGACTCAATTTTGCTGCCGGGCTCGTCGAGCTTAACACCACTGCTGCAACCAGCAAGAGTCAATAAGGCGACGCTAACCGTTAGCGCAGCAAACTTACTGAAACGATCCAAATATTGGCGATCCAAATATGGGCGATTAAACTGTGTATGAGTTAACTTCATGAACACTACTCCTGTGTGAAAATCAAACGACCGAAAAAACTATTCAACGATTTACTTTAAAAAAGGGCCCCAACTGGGTTCGCGAATATCTGCGCTGCTGGTTAAGCGCTGCTTCACTCTGCCATCGCTAGATACTGCGATGAGGCTATCTTTACCGCCGCTTTGGGTGGTGTACAAAATCCACTTGCCGTTCGGTGCGTAGCTGGGCGATTCTTCGCGGCCAGCATCCGAGATAAGTTGCTCCGCACCGCTAGCGAGATCGCGTACCGCCACTAGGTACCGGCCATCTCGTCGAGTAATGAACACTAAGCGACTGCCATCCGGGCTCAAGCGAGGGCTAACATTATAGGTTCCCGAGAAAGTTACGCGGGTAACTTCACCACCGCCTGCGGGAATCCGATAAATCTGCGGGGAGCCTCCTCGGTCGGAGGTGAAGTAAATAAGCTTACCATCAGGCGAGAACACTGGTTCTGTATCGATGCTATTTGATTGAGTGAGTCGCTTGGCGTTGCCATCACCGCCGATAAGATAAATTTGCGACAGACCTTCTTGGGTTAATGTGACCGCTAAGACTTTGCCATCAGGCGACCATGCCGGTGCGCTATTGCTGCCCTTAAAGTTTGCCATCACTGTACGTTGGCCGCCATTGATGTTGTGTGAATACACAACCGGCTTTTTATTTTCAAACGAGACATAAGCCAGCTTCTTACCATCAAATGACCATTTAGGGGAAATGATTGGCTCTGCAGAATTCAGTGCTACCTGAATATTGTCGCCATCCCAATCGGCGACGTTTAAGCGAAAGCGATTACCTTGCTTGGATACGAAGGCGATGCGGGTTGAGAAAATACCTTTTTCTCCAGTGAGCTTCTCGTAAATAGCGTCGGCAATACGGTGTCCTGCTAAGCGTAGATCAGCGGGTGCTATCGTGAGTGATTCACCGATTAGGGAGGATTGCTTTGCAGTGTCAGATAGGCGATAGCGAATGTCTAAACGGCCATCGGCAAGCTTGTTAACTGACCCTGCGAGTATTGCGTCGGCACCGGCGGAGCGA
>JAYWIG010000106.1:0-3871 GCA_043789035.1 Betaproteobacteria bacterium | reverse complement strand
CGGGCTTCACTTATCGAATTGAGAACAATGGCTCGATTACAATCAACGGTGTCACCGTCTTTGTAAAACCATAGCTTGTCGCAATCTCAAAAACCAACGCCGAAAAAATCAGCTACACGCCAGCGCTCTGCAAAAAAAGAGCTTGCCGCTGGCTTGGCCGCTGGTATGTCATCCGATAGCGCCTTCGATCATCATCGACTGGCTAACCTTTGTGGCCCGCTTGATCAAAACTTGCGTTCCATTGAGGCGCATCTTGGTGTGAGTATTCAGCGGCGTCATTCCGAATTTCAAATCGAAGGTGAACGTGCAACTGATGCGCGTGCTGCGCTCGAGGTGTTTTACGGAAAAGCCTCACAACCTCTCAACGAAGAAGACATTATTTTAGGATTAGCCTCGTTTGTAAAAAACGATGCGAAACCCAGTACAACCTCGCGCGACCCTGAAGATGTATCGCCACAACTAAGCACGCGCAAAACCGATTTGGTTGGCCGCACGCCAATTCAACGGCAATATTTGAGAAATATTCTTAGCCACGACATTACCTTTGGGATAGGCCCAGCTGGCACAGGTAAAACCTATTTAGCTGTTGCCTGCGCAGTCGATGCATTAGAACGAGACGCTGTGAAACGAATCGTACTCACTCGCCCAGCAGTCGAAGCGGGTGAACGTTTAGGTTTCTTACCGGGGGATCTAGCGCAAAAAGTCGACCCTTACTTGCGGCCTCTTTATGATGCGCTTTACGAGTTATTAGGGTCCGACAAAACAGCGAGGCTATTCGAAAAACAAATCATCGAAATTGCCCCTCTCGCCTACATGCGCGGTAGAACGTTAAACCATGCATTTGTCATTCTCGACGAAGCACAGAACACTACACCGGAACAGATGAAAATGTTCTTGACACGCATAGGTTTCGGCTCCAGAGCCGTCATTACCGGTGATGTCACGCAAATTGATTTACCCAAAAGCCAAACCAGCGGTTTAATCGACGGAGCAAGAATCCTTCGTCGAGTCAGCGGCATTGCTTTTTCTGAGTTCAGCAGTAAAGACGTTGTTCGCCACCCGCTGGTCGCAAAAATTGTCGATGCTTATGAAAAACAGCAACAGGCAAAAAGCCATCAATAAATATCGATGATCTCGATAGCGATTCAAACCAGCGAAGGTGAAACCCTTCCAGCCCCAAGACAGCAAATTCGCCGCTGGGTGAAATCGGCCCTAAAAACCGTTGATAGAAATGATGTCGCCTTGACATTCATTTTTATGGATGCAATCGCTGCTAAGGACTTAAACAAACAGTTCCGCAAGAAAAACTACGCCACCAACGTCCTCACCTTCAACCTCGACGAAGCCACCGCCGATATCGTGATCTGCATGGACGTAGTCAAGCAAGAAGCCAAAGACCAGCGCAAACCCCTTCAATCGCACCTTACCCACATGGTGATTCACGGCACCCTGCACGCCGTCGGCTTCGACCACGAAGTCAAAACCGATGCGCAAGCCATGGAAGCGATCGAAATTCAAGTACTAAAGCGTTTCGGTATCAAAGACCCCTACTTAGCTGTTTAAATAGCTCTTCCCTTTACGAAAAAACAACGACCTACGCGCTTGTTGGCGATGTGGCTGGGCATACTCGCAGGCTACCGCGAGGCGTGCGAAGGCTCAGCATTTTGAGGCGACCGGCAGAGCCGGATGGTGGCGGCTGTTTGAGGGCGCCGCGCCCGAGTTCCGCCGCCAAGCCTCAAAATGCGGTTAAAGCCGCCGCTCAAGCCGAGCAAGTAGCATGCGAGTATGCCCAGCCACGCCGCCTACGAACCGTGAACGGATCAAAACAAGAAACTGCTACCATTGAATGTTGCAACAAACTCAAGCCATCGATGTCAGACCAGACGTCCTCCAGCGGCCAAGATAACAACTCTTCCGCTCCAATCTCAAAAACCAAAAGCTTCAGAAAGCGCCTAGCCGCCCTGCTCCTTCGCGCGCCTGAAGATCGAGAGCAGCTTACTCAGCTCCTAAGAGAATCCCATCTTAAAGGGGTTTTAGACGACGACGCTATGTCGATGATCGAAGGCGTGTTGCAGGTAGCTCAACTTGCTGTTCGCGACATTATGGTGCCCAGATCGCAAATGGACGTGATCGATATCTCGCAACCTGCAGCTGAATTTATGCCGATTGTCATATCTACAGCGCACTCGCGCTTTCCGGTAGTCGATGGTGAACGCGACAACGTGATCGGTATCTTGCACGCTAAAGAGTTGTTACGGCTTTATGAAGATAATTCAATCGACGTTCGTGATCTGCTTCGTCCTGCAGTGTTTATTCCCGAATCCAAACGTTTAAATGTATTGCTTCGCGAATTCCGCGTCGATCGCTATCATCTAGCGATTGTTGTGGACGAGTATGGCGGCGTCGCTGGCCTTATCACGATCGAAGACGTACTCGAACAAATCGTGGGTGACATTGAAGACGAGTTCGATTTCGAAGAAGAAGCTGACAATATTGTTCAAGTGGAGCCAGACGAACATGGCGCACGCTTCCGAATTCGTGCGGTCACGGAGATATCGCAGTTCAATCAATCATTCGCAGCAAAACTCTCAGATTCAGATTTCGATACCTTAGGTGGCCTCATCACAGATCAACTTGGACGGGTACCGCATCGTGGCGAAACCGTTGAGTTGGGCGGTTTTCGATTCAATATTCTTCGGGCCGATGCTCGCCAAGTGCAGCTCGTTATTGCTCAACGTTTGCCCGAAGTAACTGACTCTGAAGGCGAGCTTTCAGTTTCAGGCTAACAACTTTGAGTACTTTTTTGGCGGCACTTTTAGGGGCTCTTTTTGCGCTAAGTTTTTCAATCCCTTTGGCCACAGCACCATGGCTAATGGGGGCTTTAAGCATTGCCTGTTTGGTCGCGTGTTTTAAAGTCATCGCGACTACCCCCAAAAAAGCGGTTCTCCTAACCTTGGTTTTTGGCATCACTTGGTTTACCTGCGGTCTGTGTTGGCTCTATATCAGCATGAACCGCTATGGCAACTTAGCACCTCCAATTGCAGCCGCAGGCGTTGTTGCGCTATCGATTTACTTAAGCGCGTTCTATGGCATCGCGACTTGGATAGCTCGTCGATTATCTGCGGCCGGGACGATCAACCTTTGGCTATTGGCAAGCCTTTGGTTGCTGGCAGATATGGGTAGAGGCTACTTATTTTCTGGTTTTCCGTGGCTAGCTGTGGGTTACGCGCAGATCGATACACCACTGGTAATACTTGCCCCGTTTTTGGGTGTTTACGGCATTAGCCTAGCGGTATTAATTTTGGCTGCAGCAGGGGTTTACGCGTTGTCGGCAAAACGCAGAACCGCAGCTTCTGTAGTCGGAGTGTTATTGGCTACAACAGTAGCCCTGAACTTTGTTGTGGTGCCAGCTACAAGAACCTCTCATACCCCAATTTCAGTAGCCTTGGTGCAAGGCAACGTACCCCAGGACTTCAAGTTTGATAGGGCCCGAATTGCCGATACGATGCAAAGCTATACCCGCGCTGTTGAAGCATCCCAAGCAGAACTCGTTGTACTTCCTGAAACAGCGTGGACAACCATTTGGCCAAATACCCCAGACTCTATCAAAGGGCGTCTCGCTGCGAAAGCAAAAACCCAAGCGATTGTGCTGGGCCTTCCCTATATTGGCCAAGGCTCAATTGCCAATAGTGTCGCAGTCATCAGGGCCGATGGTACTCTAGGCTATCGATACGACAAGCATCATCTCGTGCCGTTTGGCGAATACATTCCTTTCGGGTTCGACTGGTTTGTACAAATGATGAAGCTACCGCTGGGAAACTTTGACCGAGGGCATATCGATCAACCCGCATTAGTTGTCGGCCAAGAGAAA
>JAYWIG010000105.1:0-14346 GCA_043789035.1 Betaproteobacteria bacterium | reverse complement strand
GGCTACAGAGCCGAGCAAGTCAGAACAGCACTTTGGGGACAAAACGAATGGACTGTTTTCTCAAAATCAACCTTAGTCGGTGGGCTTCGATTTGAGGGAGTGAAACGTGACACACTCAGTGCTGGGGTGGCTTATGCTGATAACTGGACACGCTGGCAACCGTCGTCAAACTTGCGAACGCCAATTAACCCTGGGTTGCAGTTCCGAGCTGGTATTGCGCAGAACACGAGAATTCCCGCCTTACTCGATGCGGTTGATAGGCTGGTACCTAGCGTTGGTTTGAATTCTCCAACTCGACCTGACGCGCTGGGCAATCCAACTTTAAAAGCGGAAACAACGCTTTCGTTCGATATGGGCTTAGAGATGCGATTGGGCGATGGCGGTGGAGCCATTCAAGGCCGAAGTGCAGGGGAGTCCCCAGGCAGCCGGGGGCAAAGCCCCGCCGGAGCCGGGAGAAGCGGCGCGGGAAGCGCTCCTCTTGCACAGGGGCAAGCTGGCATCAATTTGTTTGTGCGCGATATCAGCGACCCTATTATTCGAAGGACCTACTTCGATAACCAACGCTGGATACAGCGCCCTGAAAATGGCATCGGAGGCTTAGCATGGGGTATTGAAACCGATATCAAGTATCCAATGAATTTCATCGGTTTACCTGGTTGGAACTTTAGCGGTAATGCAAGCCTTTTGAAGTCAAAAACCGATTTGTCTGACGGCAGCAAGGGGCGTATCCCGGGCCAGCCTCATTATCTTTTGAATTTGAGCATCGCAAAACCTTTGCCAAGATCAGGAGGGTTCTTCGGCGGCGGTAATATCAATGTGGCTGGTGCCTCTGATTTAAGAGATTCAAGCATTTCAAATGGCCGAAGCCGCTCGGTCGGTCGTCTCGACGCTTACGTGGGCCAAGTGTTACCCGGTTTGGGTTATTGGCGGCTAGGCATTTACAACTTGAACAACGTCGGTCGAGACAGGGTTCGAACCGACCTTGATAGCTCAGGAAACATTAGAACTGAGCAAACTACAGATAGAAGCGGTAGAAGTATTTTTCTTACCCTTGGAACACGTTTTTAGCCAAGCGCATCACGGTAACCCCCGGCCTTAGTTGCTTGAGGCTGGGCATGATAAGTGTGCAGTTGTCATAAGGCGTGCGAAAGATCGTATTGCCGTCCACTGCCAGTAGCCGCCCCTCTTTGGGCAGGGTCTGCATGTTTTGCCATTCTTCTTTAAACCTCAGTTCATTGGTTTTCGCGACAATGGCATGGGTTACCGCAACTTCTTTTGAAACAAACTCAGAATTTTCTAATTCATCCAGAGCCCAACTTTCATCAAACATACTAAAGTCTGCTTGACCGGTTGCAATGAGAAAGCGCGCGATTGATTGTTTTGCAACAACCTTGCTCGAAGCCGCTAAATGAAACCCACATTCGACCAGAAGTGCTGTTGCTTCAGGTTTGTAGTCGCGCAGACGAATACCCTCTGAATGCCCCGCATCAACAATGATGTGTCCCGGTAGTTTTAGTTTCTGCGCAAATGCAAAATCTTTGCTGCTTAAGCCTGTGAGTAAAAGCGGGTCGCCCGGATCATGCATTGAGTGTAAATCAAGCAGGTAGTCGGCTGGGCTAAGGTAAGGTAGTAAAGCGTTAGCTCGTCTACGTTCTTTAGTCGATGGGCTTTGCAACTTGTCACTAGACCAAACTCGATTCATGTCTTCTTCGACAAATCGAGAGGCGTGTAGATCGGCCGGACTGAAGTTATCGAAAGCATCGAGATTGCACATAACCAAACAAAGTTTGCCTTTTTGCAAAACTAGCTTGCTCTCGTGAATGCTCTCGATGAGTTCTTTGATGGCCCAAGGGCCGCAGATCTCATTGCCATGAATGAGGCAAGTAATAGCGGTCAATGGGCCAACCTGTTTTGAGTCAAAAAGCCAGACCCCCTCGACCTCAGTATTACCCTGTCGGATTGCTGTGATGTCTGGCCTTAAGAGTGCAGTCATAGGAGTGCGGTCATAGAAACGGGAATCCATTCATTCTTTAATGTCTGCGAACTGCACAATGCGCTTGTACTTGGTTTGCTCTTTGACCACGAACGCGGTGGCATCTTCTGCGCCTGTAAATAACGTGGAGCCAGACTCCTCTAAACGTTTTCTAAGGGCAGGGTCTTGCATGGCGGTTTGTAGTGCTTGCTTAAGTGTTGCTGAAAGCTGAGGCGGCATACCTTTAGGCCCGGCTAAAACAAACCAACTTTCTATGTCCACCCCTTTAAATTTGGGGTTTTCGCTTAACGAGGGAATGTTAGGGGCAACATTCGATCTTTTGGCCGTAGTGACACCGATGGCGTTCACTTTTCCGCCTTTGATGTGCGGCAATCCGGATGAAAGTACATAGATGCCATATTCGATTGAGCCACCGATAATGTCGCTCGTGAGCGGGGCAACGCCTCGGTAAGGTATATGCACCATGAATAGGCCTGCGGTTTCCTTAATCATTTCGCCTGCTAAATGCAGTGCTGTGCCAACGCCCGAGCTGCCGTAACTAAACTTCCCCGGTGCTGGCTTTACTGCGGCGATGAACTCGTCGGGTGTCTTCACGCCTGTTTTTTGGGCGGCAACTAAAACCATAGGCTGAGAGGCGACCAAACCAATATGAGTTAAGTCTTTGGTTCCGTCGTATTTGATTGCGCTGCTAACAAGCTTGTTGATCACAACTTCGTTGTTCGCTCCAAGCAGTAAGGTGTAGCCATCGGGTTGTGCATTGACGACTTTTTGAGCGCCTAGCGCGCCACCAGCACCGCCGATGTTCTCGACGACAACGGGTTGTTTAAGAATTTTCGTAAGCGCTTCCGCAACCGCTCTACCAGTTAAGTCGGTACTTCCTCCTGGCGGGTAACCAACTACAAGAGTTATAGGCTTTGAAGGATAGCCTGACTGTGCAACCGATTGGGCAACCGCGCTACCTGTCAATGCTAAGCAAGTGGCAAAACTGAAAAAGATAGAAATTTTGGGGCTAAAAATCATCTGGTACTTTCCGGAAGAGAGCAAATACGACTTTGGCAGTAATTAGATGCCGGAGTTTGCTCCTTATTTTATAAAGCGGTGTGCTCTATTGGCACAACCTCGTGCTGCTTTGTTAGGGTACTGCATCCCAGATTTTTTCGGCAAGTTCATTTAGTTTTTTCTTTTTCCTGTAAACCCTTACTTCAAAGGGAAAACTTGGCCAAGTCGGTTCTTTTAATAAGGTAAGCCGTTTTTGTTCGCAGTCTTTCGCAACGAGAGTCCACGGTAACCAAGCAACACCTAATCCTTTTAGTGCAAGGGCATGGATTGCGTCTGGCGAATCACATTCTGCAATCACCCGTAATTTTGGGGTCTGCTCTACTAGACCGTCGTCTAAAATTTTTCGTAAAGCTAAGCCCCTCGCAAACTGAAGTAGTTTTTGCTGCTTTGTGATGATTTGATTGGTTGCGACGGGTACCAGCCTGTCATTCCCCAATAACTTGTAAGAGTATCGCCTAGCGTCTAGATGCAGATCTAAAGTTTTGTGTTGGTAGGCAATCATGAAATGGCATTGATCTGCCTCTAATAGAAGGGCACCTTCGTGAAGTGAAATTGTCTTTATTTGAAAAGCAAGGTCATGTTCCTTGGCAAATTGTTGATGTTGTGAGGCGATCCAATCCGCCACCATTGTGCGTGCTAGTGTTCGGCCTGTGCATATTCGAAGCATGCCGCTATCGGTTCTAATGGCGTTGAGCCGCGCATTTTGTAATTCTTCGACAATTCGTTTGGCGGTTAACAAAAACTCTTCGCCTACTGGCGTCAACCCAAAAGACTGCTTATCGTCCGCTCGCTGTACAAGTGTCGCACCAATCCACTGTTCGAGGGCCTTAATACGCCTTCCAAAGGCAGGATGGGTAACATTGCGTAAACGTGCTGCCGCCGAGAAACTGCTCGTAGTCGATAGGCAAATGTAGTCTTCTAGTAATTTTGAGTGCATAGTATTCAGAAGTTTTGTGAACTTTAGCACTTCCCTGCTGGCTCAAAAAGGTGCGTAACACGACTGCCTGCGATACGATAGACGGGCAATACAAGTGGTTTCAATGAAAGATACTGGACTGGTCCCCCAATCGTGGAAAAAGCAAGCGTGAATACCGATGATTTAGTCGCTAGGCTATTAGAGCGAACTTCGCGCCAACTTACCTTGGCCACCAGCCATTCCATTGCGATGGTCGAAAAAGATCTTGAAATTGAGGCGGAAAAAGCTACCTCGATGGAGCTTCGCAGAGGGTTATATGCAGCTGCCGCAACGCTTCGGGTCGAAAAGTCTAGTAGAGCGTTGCGCGTTGCCGATGGTTTAAAAAAAGGGCGTTTTAATAGTCCGATTGAGCTTACCCTCGGCATTCTTGGGGCGCATGATCAAGAGCTTCACATTGCCGCGATCGAGATTAGTAAGAAAGTTGTTGATGATTTAGGTGGCGACGTGCAAAAAGGCTCGCTTTCCTATGAGGCTTATCGAGATCGTTGCGCTTTTCTCTTTCAAGCGTCGAATCTTGATGAAATGAATCCTATTGGTTCAACTATTTTTTCTCATGCAGCTTGTAGCGTTTTTCAAGGGTTAACGGACCAATCCGCCGCAGATTTGATTTTGAGACAGATTCTTGTCCAACGACTTAGCCCGGCGGTTATTGCTGTTGTAAATCAAGCGCATCGCGAAATTTTGGATGCAGGCGTATTGCCCAATTGGCAACCCAGAGTAGGGCCTGTGAAATGGACGACAACTGCGAGCGGGGATGCAGCACCTCAACCATCGCAAGACAAGCCAATTGAGGATTTGCCTGGCACGTCCAAAGCTCGGATAGATAGTGGGTTTGATAGGGCTAGCGAACTCAGCAAGCTGGCCGCTCTTAGCGGAGAGAAACTAGGTCAAGCCCCGCTAGCCGACATGCCTAATCCAGCCGAAAATATGGCTTGGCTACCAACTCTTCAGCCCGTGGTTGAGATTGAGCGTGATGCCGTCGCCTTTGCACACTCTGTGGGTGTAATGCCATATAGCAGAGAATCTAGAGGGCACTACTTTGGAAACGCAAGAAAACGTTTAGCGGACTCAGGGTTGCCTAAAGGTCAACTTGCAGCCGTTGACGTGGTTTCTGCGTTGTTCGATTATGTGGTGGACGACAAGCGCTTACCTGAATCTGCAAAACCGCTATTTTGGCGACTTCAGCAGCCAAGTTTGGCCTTAACCTTGCTTGATTCTTCATATTTAGCCGATGAGCCAAGGTCGCTCCGGCGGCTCATCGAAAATTTCGGAGCCATCGTCACTGCCTTCCCTGATGATGTTAGCCGTGGCAGTGAGCTTTTTAGACGCCTTGAGACTGTCATTCGAGCAGTAGAAATTGTAGCTTCGTCCTTGCAGACTCGTTCAGCCGTGATGTCTCGTCAGGTTGATTTGGAATTCGGAAAGGCCGCCAATAGCATTACCCAGTTGATTGATCGAGTTGTTCGAGAACGCCAAGCACTGGAGCAAACGCCAGATAGGCGTAATCGGCGCGATTTTGGTCGGCGACCGACCCGTGCGCAAGAGCAATCTGTGACCGAGAAGCTTAAAAAGCTCATAGATGAGCGTATCGGACGGCACGATGTCCCGGATTCTGCCCGTGAGTTTATTACCCAAGTTTGGATGCGACATCTGCGAACTTCGGTTTTACGTGATGGCGAAGATAGTCAGCAGTACAAGCTTTCCGTGGCCGTCGTCGATGACTTATTGTGGAGCTTGGACAATACCAAGCGTAGCAAAACGAAACTTGCAACCAAAATCCCTCCGCTTATTCGTTTGCTCACCCAAGGAATGCGAGAGATCGGCGCTAAGGACGATGAGTACAAGCCATTTTTTGATGAAATTTTTTTGATGCATTTGCGCAAGATGCAGTCAAATAATTTAAATCGGAATTCCCTTGCTGCCGGTGACGAACTAACGACAACTGCCCGAAGTGCCGTTGACACGCAGGTTGAAGTGCCAACGCTTTCCAACACAATTGATGTGCCTGACAAGGCAAGTCTTTCGGAGGAGATTTCTAAGTCTACCGTTAAGCTACCGCCGGAGCTGCTCAGGCAAGCTGGACTTTTAGGAGAAGCTGTAGACAAGGACTTAAGGCGCTCGAGAATTGTGCAGAAAACACCTTTGTCGGTTGATCCTCCACCTGTTCCAACATTGCGGGAAACAGTCGTCGGAACAGCGGAACCTGAGCCCACAGGCGCGGATCAGCTCAAGTTACTAGATGTTCTGAACGGCTTAGATCTTTCAGATTTCGATGCCCGATATGCTCGCTTACCCGTTCAGGGCACCGATTTGACCGAACTTATAGTGATAGGGCGCTGGATCGAGATGGTAGGTAAGGACAATAGCGCACACTACGCGAAAATAGCCTGGGTAAATCATCGTCGGTCAGTCGCATTGTTGGTACGTTCTCCCGATCGAAAAGCACAGTCTTTGCGTATGAGCGACATTGAACAAAGGGCACGAGAGAAGCGCTTCTTTTTACTAGGGTGAACCGCTATTAAGGAAAAGTCACTGAATGATCTGCATCTAGGCGAATTCCTATCCATTCACCAATATCATGATCATGGTGGCTAGGTACGAGGGCGAATAACTCGGTACCACTCGCCAACCGTAAAGTATATAAAAACTGTGCTCCGCGAAATGCCTTGCGCCTAATTTGTGCGGTTAACGAACTTGCGTCATCATGGGTCACGTCATCTGGCCTAAGCAGCACGCTTAAATTGCCCATAGAGTTCGCGTTCTGCTTAGCGATATGAAGTTCTTCATCGGAGAGCTTTAAGGTGCCGATTTCTAATTCAATGGAACTTTGTCTTAACTCGCCCTTGACAAATGCACCTTGACCGACGAAATCTGCAACGCTTCTGGTCCTAGGCTGGTGATACAGGTTGTAGGCGGTGTCCCACTGTGCAATTGAACCTCGCTCCATGACGCCAATAACGTCAGCCAATGCGAATGCTTCGTATTGATCATGTGTTACCAGTAGGGCTGTTGTGCGAGCCGCCGTCAGTAGATCTCTAAGGTCTAACGCAAGTCGCTCTCGCAAATCGGGGTCTAAATTCGAAAAAGGCTCATCGAGCAAAATAAGCTCCGGTGCCGGTGCCAACGCGCGTCCTAAGGCAACCCGTTGTTGCTGGCCACCCGAAAGCTCATGCGGAAATTGCTTAGCTTGGTTTGTAAGACCGGTAAGTTCGAGCATCTCTCGAACTCTGGCTGAGCTATAACTTGCAGCAGCTTTTTTTAGCCCAAACGCAATGTTTTCTTGCACATTCAAATGAGGAAACAGCGCGTAATCTTGAAACACCACGCCAATATTGCGTTTTTCAGGCGGTGTCCATTTGTTTTGAGAAAAAAGATTTTTCCCGTGCACGTTAATTTCACCTGATTGCGGGTGGGCAAACCCGGCGATGGCCCGAAGCGCAGTGGTTTTGCCACAGCCAGATGCTCCTAACAGGCAGCCGACACTGGCTTTGTTGAGTGTAAAGCTCAGCCCGTCTAGCACTTCTTTTTGAGAAAAGGCCATATGCAAGTTTTTAACTTCGAGGGCTATTTCTGGTTGCTGGTGAATACTCATAGGCTCACTGGTTGTCTAACAGGGCAATCGATTAATCGAATCTATAATGATAATTGTTCTCATTTCGTTTCCGCGCTAAATTCTTTTTCTTTGTTAGTCTAAATCGACATTCGCTAAGTGGCCGCCTTTTGATTCAATCTACTCATTCCCAAGCAGACTATCGGTTTTCGGCAAAGTTTGCGCTATTGCGGCGCATGCGTATCTGGTTTTTGCCGAGACAATTGAACGTAAGGTCGGTGGGGTTGCTGGCAGCTGTCCTATTGATATCGGGGTTGTTATTGATGCCTGGTTTTGGGCTTTTAATTACCGCATTCAAGCCAGGAACTTTTGAAACAATTGCGCATTTGTTTTCTACTGTGATTCCTCGATATAGTTTGAATACGGCTGGGCTTGTCGTTATGGTGTTGTTAACGGTTGCTTTGTTTGGCGTGGGCTCGGCTTGGTTAACCGCATGTTATCGATTTAGCGGGCACCGCTTGTTAAGCTGGATGCTAGTTTTGCCGTTGGCAATTCCGAGCTTTGTGATGGCCTATGCATACACTGATTTATTAGACGTGGCAGGGCCAATACAGTCTTTCTTACGGGCTGCAACAGGGCTGAGCGTGCAAACACTTTGGTTTCCAGAAGTTCGCTCAGTCTCGGGCGCTGGTCTCATGCTTGGTTTCGCGCTATACCCTTATGTTTACATAGTTGCGAGACAGGCGTTCGAGGAGAGGAGTGCGTCAGCGATTGAAGCGGCGAAAACCTTAGGCTTAAGTGATTTTGAAATTTGGTGTAGCGTGATTTGGCCAATGGCTAGGCCCGCCATCATTGCAGGGGCAACTTTAGTGACGATGGAAACTGTTGCTGACTTCGGTGCAGTCAGTTACTTTGCTGTTGACACATTCACCACCGGAATCTATAAAGCTTGGCTTTCAATGGGCGACAAGGTTGCTGCCATCCAATTAGCATTAAGTTTATTAGCTGTCTTAGCGTGTTTTGTATGGATTGAGAGAAGGCAGCGGTTGGCCATTCAAACCCATAGTCGAAACTCTCGCAAAGTCGCACCGCTTCGGCTTGCCGGCGCAAAAGCACTGATGGCAGCATGCTTTTGCGGGCTACCAGTTCTTTTGGGTTTCATCGTGCCCATAGCTGTGCTGCTGAATGTGGCAACGAAAGCAGAGGTAGTCTTCGATCTAAGGCTTTTTACTTGGATATCAAATGGAGTAGGTTTGGCTGGCGTTGCTGCAGTGATGATTTTGCTAATCGCCATTTTTTTGAGCTATGCAAATCGACTGCTACAAAGTGGTTTTGGTCGGCTTATTGCAAGCATTGCCCAATTCGGCTACGCCATGCCCGGCTTAGTGATCGCTGTTGGCTTGCTGATGGCAATTTCAGCATTTGCGCCATTTTCGACGTATTCGGGCGGGATGGCGGCGAGTGCTGGGGTGCTCGTGTTTGCCTATGCAGTGCGCTTTTTGGCTGTTGGTTATCAAAATATCGACGCTGCCCTGTACCGCATCAGTCCCGCGATGGACGCAAGCGCAAGAAGCTTAGGGCGCGGTGTTGTCGGCGTTTGGATCGATGTGCACTGGCCGCTCCTTAGGCGCGCAATTTTTGGTGCTTTTTTGTTAGTGTTCATAGATTGCTTTAAGGAGTTGCAAACGACCTTAGTGCTTCGCCCCCTGAACTTTGATACTTTAGTTGTGATTGCTTACCAGTTTGCCTCTGATGAGCGACTAGCCGAAGCGGCTGTGCCATCGCTGCTAATTGTGGTTATCAGTACCCTACCAGTGTTACTTCTTTGGAGAGGTAGCTCACGACGATTGGAGCATGCTTAAAGTGACGTTCATAGGGTTTGCTACAATGAAGCCAACAGGCGCGTAGCTCAGTTGGTTAGAGCACCACCTTGACATGGTGGGGGTCGTTGGTTCGAATCCAATCGCGCCTACCAAGTAACATTTCTTAGTTGCTTGGCTCCTGTTTGGCGTTTGCTTCAATCTTAGGTCTCTAAGATAATTGCAGTTTCACATTTGCGATGCCATTATGACTTCCATGAATCCGTTGCCTTTACTCGGTGCTGTGCCTGTCGAATTGGAATTATTTCCTGTTCGAGTCGACAGCGTTTTGCAGGTTGCAACCGATATAACCGCATTTAGGCTTAAGAGCCTTGACGGTAAGCAGATGCCGAGTTTCGATCCGGGTTCTCACATCACAGTTAAAACGCCGTCAGGTGTTTCACGTCAGTATTCACTTTGTGGCGATCCTGAAGGAGGAGATTTCTGGCAAATAGCTGTTAAGCGTGAAGGGCGAGGGCGTGGAGGGTCATTAAGCTTGGTTGATGGCGTGAAAGCTGGCGCTGAACTAATGATTTCTAACCCCAAAAATAGTTTTTTTCTAGAAATTGAAGCCAAACAATATTTATTCATTGCCGGTGGTATTGGGATTACCCCAATTTTTTCGATGCTACAAAGTTTGGCGGCAAAAGAAAACTTTAATCCAAAGCTCATTAAGTTGATCTATCTGACGAGAGATCCGGCTTCATCCGCGTTCTTGGAAGATATTCACAACTTATTACCTGACAGTTCTCTCGTTGTACACCACGATCAGGGTAATTTAGCTGAACAATACGACCTATGGGATTTTTTTGAGAAACCAAATCAAAGTCTCGTCTATTGCTGCGGGCCAAAACCGCTGATGGATGCGGTGCAAGATATGTCAGGCCATTGGCCGCAAAAACAGATTCGATTCGAGAGATTTGCTGCTGATACTGCGCCAAAGTTAACCGATGAAACGTTTCAAGTGACAGTTGCAAGTACCGGTCTGACCGTCGATGTCGAGCCTAGAGTCACTATTCTTGATGCGTTACGGGCCAATGGAGTGCATATTCCTAGCTCCTGCGAAAGTGGTACTTGCGGAACTTGTAAAACCAGATTGATCGATGGTGTAGCGGATCACCGGGATTCTGTTCTCTTGGAGGATGAAAAAAATGGCTACTTGATGCCGTGCGTTTCAAGAGCTCTATCTGGCTCGTTAACGCTCGATCTTTAGGTCGAAATACTTAATTTCGGCTGTCGGACTTCCTTACATCTTGTTTGCATAAGTACAGCATCGAAATTGTAAGCTATTGTTTTTGAAAGAGTTTCTTCTCTGGCACGTATTCTGCTTAGCTTACTACGTGTCAATCTTTTAACGGAGTTTATTTATGAAACGTTTCCTTTTAGCAGCTCTAGCAGCTGGTTTGCTTTCAAGCGGTGTAGCGCAGGCAACTAGCTACGCAGGCTCTTATTCAATTTCAAATAGTAATAATTTTTCAATTTTTAACATCACTGGCGTGACCATTAGTAGCTGGTCGTCAATTTTGACAGTGAGCGATACTCCTGGTTCTTCAGCTTCCTTATTGGGTACAGCAAAAGCCTCTAACGGTCAAAACTATGGCGTAAGTTTCTTGTTTACTGGTGCTTATCAGTCTGGTAGCGAGTTGCGCTGGTCGAACTTTACTGGTGCTTTGACATCGAGTACTGGTGCAGTTACAAGTGTTTATGACATCACCGCTTTTAAAGATGCTGACGACGCTCGTTTGGGCATTAATGCTGCTCCGTACAACGGCAATTCAACTAACCTAGAGTTCGGTTTCTGGGGTGCTGACAAAGCCGCTTATGGCAACCATAACTTTGACATGAACACAGAAGTAATTTGCAAATCATCCAGCGCGAACGCTAACGGTACTTGCAAACCCGGTAACGTACCATTGCCAGGCACGGTTGCATTGCTTGGCATCGCAGCTTTAGGTCTAGTTTTGCGCGCCAAAAAGCGTGCTTAATTAACTGAGCTTCAGTTTGAAAAAACCTCGCTCGGCGAGGTTTTTTTTCGTCCTTTTTCTAATGTGTTTATCGAAGTTTGTGCAATGCTACTCAAGTCTTCATAGCAACTTGAAATACCATTCACGGTTATTATTTGTTGCGCGGAGTTTTCCATGATCATTGCTTTCAAGCCTACCGTTATTTCGATACTGATTTCGTCGCTGCTTGTCGTTTCGGGTTGTAATCAAAAAACTACTCCAAAAGCCTCATTAGAGGCTGCTCAAGTTGCCGCAGCAAGTGGTGATTTCGCGGCTGCATCTATCCATTTGAAAAATGTATTGGCGGCAAAGCCCGAAGACGCTGAATCCCGCATTACGCTGGGTAAGGTATATCTTGGCATGGGCGAATTTGGCTTGGCTGAAAGCGATTTGCGTAAAGGAATCGAGCTTGGCGGAGACAAGAAAATTGCTGTGCCCCTTCTATTAGAAAGTTTGCTCATGCAGAGCGATTTCCAAAAAGTGGTTAGCGAGGCAATTAAGTACAAGAGTACGGACGCTGCTGTACAAGCGCAAACTTTTTCCTATTCTGGACGGGCGAATTTTCAGCTCAGGCAAATTACGAAAGCAGCAGAAGATTTTAATGCGGCGTTAAAATTAGTTTCTTCTAATTCTTCTGCAAAAGTTGGGCTTATCGCTGTAAGTCTAGTGAAGGAAACAGATCTTTCCCCGGCAAAAGCCGAAATTGCAAAAATCTTATTGGAAAATCCAAATAGCCAAGAGGCCTTGGCAATGTCGGGGTTTCTGAGTCGGTTGGAAGGAAAAAATGCCGATGCGAAACTAGCGCTTACCAAAGCGGTTGATTTGAAGCGGTATGATTTTGAGCAACGAGCCGCCTTGATTCGTTGTTTAGTGGATTTAAGGGAGTTCACAGAAGCTAACGAGCAAATTCAAATACTTGCAAAGATTGCGCCTAAAAATATCTTGAGTGGTTACTTAGGTGGCTTAGTCGCCCATCGCCAAGGTAACTATCGATTAGCTAGAGAGTATCTCCAGCGCGTTGTAGTCGCGGCTCCGGGCTTCCGTCCGGCCTTGGAGCTTGCAGCAGAAACTGCCATAGAAAATCGAGAGTTTGCTACAGCCGAGAAGCATGCAAAAGCAATGATCGAGCAAAATCCAAAAGACTATAACGCGCAGCGACTTCTCGCGGCAACGTATCTGGCCCAAAACTTCCCGGAAAAAGCGCTTGCGGTTTTGCAGCCTTTGCTGCAAGAAAAAGTTAATTCTCCGCTGATTCTCGCAACCGTCGGCGAAGCTTTGCTGAAAACTGGCGATGTGAAAAAAGGTATTGAGTATCTTGATGCAGCGTCCGGCGGTAGTGGCGGTGCGTCTGGGTTGAGTGTGATAGCAGCAAGTGCAAGAATCTCTAGCGGTGACGAATCATCCGGACTACAGCAGCTGGAACAAGCGGCGGCAAAAAACAAGTCTCCTCAAACAGATTTGAGCATAGCCCAAGCTTTCGCTCGTGCTAAAAGATATGACAAAGCGAATGAGCTCGTTGCTAGGTTTATCCAAGCTCAACCTAAGGATCCTGCTGGTAGACATGCTTTGGCGGTGGTCGCGCTTGCCCAAGGCAAAGAAGCAGAAGCCATTTCTCGCCTTTCGGAGAGTTTGACGTTAAACAGCACGTTTCAACCGAGCTTAGATATGATGGCTATGCTGGATGTTCGAGCCGGAAAGGCCGATGCCGCCACAAAACGCTACGCTGATGCGCTTGTGAAAGAGCCAAAGAACACATCGATCTTGCTGGCTCTTGCGGCGCTGAGTTCGAGGACTCCAGGTGCTGAGGCCGTCACTCTCGATTACTTTAAACAAGCTCTTGAGGCAGATCCGGGTTCTCCGCAACCCGCCATCACTCAGGCCAAGTACTTTATGCAAACTGGCCAAGCCGACAAGGCCGTTGGTTTGCTCGAGCAAATTGCGCCCAATTTCGTGAATGATCTCGACACCACAGATGCTCTGGCTGAAGCCTACGAAGCGGCCGCAGCCTACGGAAAAGCCGTCCAGCTTTTGGAAAAGCAGCTGGAAACTAATTCGTTGTCATCATCGCTAAACTATAGAGTGGGTACATTGCGTCTAAAGCTTCAAGATAAGAACGGTGCGGCTGCGAGCTTTCAACGAGCAGCACAACTGCAACCCAATGCTTTGGAGCCTAAGGCTGCCCTAGCCGGTTTGATGTTTTCCTCTGGTAAGCGAGCCGAAGCAATAGCTGCGGCCCGGTCGCTAAAAGAATCTGCGCCTAAAAGCGCATTAGGGGCAGTGTTACTCGGCGATTTTCTTAACGCAGATGGAAAAAGGCCCGAAGCCTTAGCACAGTACAAAGAGGCCTACACTTTACAAAAGAGCGCGGTGACTGCAAGTAAGATTTATCAGAGCTTGCAAGCAAATGGTAATGCTCCAGACGCAGCTCAGTTCCTCAGAACCCACTGGCAGTCTTCGCCAAATGACTTGGCTTTCATGTTGGACGCCTCAGAGTTATTGCTGGAGAAAAAAGATTGGAAAGAAGCGGTTGCAGTGGTTAATCAAGTTCTGAAGGTTAACAAGGACAGCACGCCAGCGCTAAACAACGCTGCGATTGCGATGCATCAGTTAAAAGAACCGCGAGCAGTCGAGCTTGCGCAACGTGCCTACCAGCTTGAGCCAAACAATTTCGCAATTCAAGACACCTATGGTTACATCCTCATGGAGCAAGGAAAGATTGACCAGGCTGTGCCCTTATTGAAGTCGGCGCTGGAAAAAGCCCCTCGCAACCCTGAAGTGCGAGTGCATTATGGACAGGCCCTCGCAAAGAAGGGCGATTCTGCGGGGGCCAAAGCTGAAGCCAAGCAAGCTTTGCAATACAACCCTTCGCCAGAGGTGAAAGCGGCTGCTGAAGCGCTACTGAAGTA
>JAYWIG010000104.1:0-3910 GCA_043789035.1 Betaproteobacteria bacterium | reverse complement strand
CATCATTTTCGATCTCCTGTGTGTGAATGAATCGGCCATTCTTGGCCTTTTTGTAAACCAAGTTCAGAAGCAACGCCTTGCGCAAGTTCGCAAAGGCTGTGTGCCTTACGGCACCATGAAATACGAAACGGCCTCAACGAATGGTGAATTTCGAGAATTTCGCCGTACTCATTGATGTAAACAACGTCGATGGGAAACAACATACCAAAGGTGTGAACAGAGCAGGCGTTGGGGAAATACATGCCCTCTTCCATACGTAGGTGCGTGCGACCGAGTAAGCCTCTTGCCCGTTGAAAAAATGTCTTAGCAACCACCAATTCAAGCGATGAGGAGATGTGTTTTGTTGGATGCCTCATCGAATTAACCCCTCTTGAAACAGTCGAACAACCACCGGAAAAAACAAAATGATGAAAGTCCCCGGAAAGATGAAAAGCACGAGCGGCCCAAGCATTTTTACGGGCGCTTTCATCGCTGCAGTTTCGGCGGCAGTAAATCGCTCCTGACGTCGTTGCTCAGCCTGTGCTTGCAAGATAGAACCCAGGCTGGCACCTTGCTTTTCGGCTGTCGTAATAGCAGCACATAGATGTGCAATTGCTGGAATGCCCATCCGTTGATTGAAGTCTTGTAATGCTTGCGCGCGGCTTCTTCCGGAACGGATATCGCTTAAAACTTTGCTAAATTCATTTCTCAAAGGCCCAGCCGGGCCGTAAGCTACGGCATACTGCAAAGCGCCTTGCATATTGCTGCCAGCCTCTATAGCTATTTTTAATATATCTATAAAAAATGGCAGCACTTTGAGAATTCGATTACGCCTTACAAGTGCAACGTCACGCAACCAGCTATCGGGTAACAAAAAACTTGCAATAGAAACGAGCAAAGAAAAACATATGGACTGCAAGCCGATAGCTTGTTCACGAAGTAATAAAAATGCGAATATAAGAGTAAAACAAGCAGCTCCTACGAAAAGCTTCATTGCTATAAAGTGCAAAGCAGATAAGCTCCCATCCAACCCTGCCGACGCGAGTTTTGCATTGACCTTGGATAACAACGCAGCACCAACGAAGCCTCGAATACGAATTGAAACCCAAGCAATTGGTGCACCTAAAAGCTTCGACAAAAAAGGTAATGCCAAGAGCTTGTCCGATTTCGATAGCACATTTTTCTGTTGTACTTGAGCATCATCAAGCTCTCCTTTGTAAAACTTAAACGCGAGGATAAGTAGTGCAAAGGCAACGATTAAAAGCCCTAGCCAAACCCACTCGCTATGTTGAATATCTATCATCGCTCGCTCTCATGTTCTGCGCCCTTTTAAATACCTACGTTAAAGACCTATGTTGAATATCTACATTAAATATCTATGCGAATAATTTTTCGAATGAAGTGCAACCCCAAGAGTTGCAGAGTTCCCACTACCCCTAGCACCAACCATCCGTACCAAGTAGACACTAGCGGATGCATCGCTCTAGGCTCAATTTGGAAAAGAGCTAGCGCCAATACAAAAGGCAAGGCAGCCATCACCCAACCTTGCAACTTAGCTTGCGCTGTTAGTGACTCAATCTTTCCTTCGAGTGCCAACTTTCGACGACTGGTATTCGCTAATGAATCTAGCGCATCAGCCAAGTTTCCACCGCTTGAGCGACTAATACGAATCGCAGCACAAAGCAGTTGAAAATCTTCAAGCTCAATACGTAGCGAAAAATTACCCAATGATTCATCCATCGACAGCCCCAGCTTTTGTTCACGCAGAATCAAACCGACTTCCTGCTTTAAAGGCTCAGGAAGCTGATTTGACACCACGCCAAGTGCGAGGTTCAAACTACTTCCTGCACGTAACGACCCGGCCAATAAACTCACAAATTCTGGAAACTGCAAGGCTAAGTTCTTAATACGTTGGCGCCTCATCCATGCCAGCGTAGCTGCGGGCAAAGCACCACAGCCCGCCGCCACGAGCAACGTCGGGAACCAAGCTTGGGTAAGCCACCAAGCAACCAATACAGAACTCAAGCAAAAGCCGATATTGAGTAGTAAAACCTTATCTGCGCTTGAAAACAAAAAAAGCTGAGGTAAAGCAAACTCGAAACGATTCACAAACTTCGTTTTATAACGATTCGCAATGAGCGAACCGAAATGAATACCTGCGAGTAGTATCAAAACCAAAGCCGCACCAATCGTCAATACAACAATTGAAGAATCAAGCTGCATAGCTATCAGCCCGGTGGTTCATCACCGCTTGGGAGCAGGAAATTGAGCCCGAGAAAAGACTTAAAACATCTTGATGCTCTTGTTCAGAATTAAATGTAATGTCTTCTAAAAACTGCGGAATCGTGTCGCAAGGTTGAATGGATTTCGTTCCATAGTCATAGCGAAATATTGATTGGGTTTGAATTTTCTGCGATTCCATCCCCACGACTTCTAGCACCTCGCTGATGACCCTCGCACCAGTCGGTAAGCGACTTTGCTGAACGACAAAATGAACAGCCCCAACAATTTGTTCTCGAATCGCTTGAAGGGGCATATCTATACCTGCCATTAGTACCATGGCTTCCAATCTGCGAAGTGCATCACGTGGCGAATTTGCATGCACGGTGGTTAGCGAACCATCATGCCCAGTGTTCATTGCTTGCAGCATATCGATGGCTTCAGCACCCCGACATTCACCGACAATAATTCGATCTGGCCTCATCCGCAAAGCATTGCGGACCAAATCTCGAATTGAAACCAATCCCTTGCCTTCCGCATTCGAAGGCCTAGCCTCCATCGATACCCAGTGGCTATGAGCAAGTCGAAGTTCAGCTGAGTCTTCAATGGTTAGAACTCTTTCGCCATCCTCAATAAAATTTGATAACACATTCAGCAAAGTGGTTTTACCCGACCCGGTGCCTCCTGATATAACTATATTCTTGCGCTCTTTCACACAGAGCGATAGAAATGCAATTAAGGGCGCTGTTGCACTACCAAGATCGATTAAGTTTTGCGTCGACAGTACCGATTTACTGAACTTACGAATCGTCATCACAGGGCCATTAATTGCCAGCGGCTCAATCACGACGTTAACACGCGAACCGTCCGGTAAGCGAGCATCGACCATCGGGGACGACTCATCAATACGTCGGCCGAGCGGACCGACAATTCGATCTACGATTGAGCGCAGCGCTTGGTTACTACTAAACTTAAGCTCTGACTTACTCAACTTACCTTTACGCTCAATGAAGACTTCGTCGGGCCCATTCACCATAATTTCAGTAATGGTGGAATCGCTAAGTAATGGCTCCAAAACACCAAACCCAACAGCCTCATTCACCAAGCAATCTCTCAACTTCAATTTATCGATAGCACTGGGAAGGTCTTCCGAATTAACGATAAGTTGATCGATCAAGCCACTGACTTCTAATCGTAGTTGTACGGTCGATAGTGCATTCAAGTCTTGCCTCCGAAAATCAACTGATTCAAATAACCGCCGTAATAAGGTGCGCTGCCAATGAAAGAAATTTTTCTGCTCAGCCGACTCTTCGGGAGTACGGCCATGAGAGAGCGGTTCCTTGCTCCCTACAAGATTTGAAACAACATCGCGACCTTGACTATCGAGCTCGCGGCTCGCTAGATTTTGCGGATCAGCCAATACTCTTAGCCGATAACCGGCAATCAAGATCTCGTCAGTCTCATCCAGAGGCCCGTACTCTGCGATTCTTTCCCCATTTACCCAGGTGCCGCCAATACTACCCAAGTCGACTAACTTCATTCCTACACGCGACGAACGAATTTCTGCATGTATCTTCGAGACTCGCCAGCTCGCAAGGCAAACGGCGTTTTTCGGCGATTTACCGATTTGGCACGGTAGCTCGAAAATTTCAATCGTGCTTGGGGCAGAGTTTGGCGCTTCTATCGATATTCTTAGCATGATTACGCTGCC
>JAYWIG010000103.1:0-3914 GCA_043789035.1 Betaproteobacteria bacterium | reverse complement strand
CCGCTGCAACCCGTACTATTGATTTATCGGCGGCTTATTTTGTGCCTGACGCGTTGACGGCACGCGCATTGAAGGAAGCGATGGCGCGTGGCGTAAAGCTTCGAATCATAGTACCCGGCGGACATATCGACAGTGAAACTGTGCGCAGCGCATCGCGTGCCACCTGGGGGCCGCTTCTAGCAGCCGGGGCAGTAATTGCAGAATACCAGCCGACGATGTACCACTGCAAGGTGATGGTGGTAGACGACCTCTTGGTATCGGTTGGATCTACCAATTTTGATAATCGATCGTTTAGATTAAACGATGAGGCGACACTTAATATTATGGATGCCACGTTTGCAAAACAACAACGAATTGTGTTCGAAACCGATCTAGCGCTATCGCGCCGCATTACACTTGCTGATTGGCAAAACCGGCCCCTAACTGAAAAAATTGCCGAGTGGTTTTCGTCGTTACTGCGTTCGCAACTTTAAATTACTTATCGTGTGCAGCATCATTATCAGCGGCGTAGACCTTTGTGAACTCAGCACCTAGCAAGAAGATTTGCGCGGCGTAATAAACCCAAGCTAAAAGCACTACCAGCGAACCCGCTGCAGCAAAAGATTCAGTGACACCACTCTTGCCGATGTAGAGGCCGATTAGTAATTTACCAACTTCGAACAGTACAGCGGTGACGGTCGCACCTACCCATACATCACGCCATGCAATTTTCACGGATGGCATGAGCTTGTAAATCATAGCAAACAAGAGCGTAGTGATCGCCAGCGATACTGCAAAATTTAGTAGCTGCAATATTATTTTAAGACTGGGAGACAGGCTCGATGCCCAATCGCCAAAAGCTGCGACGCCAGCACTTACAACTAGCGAAACCATCAGTAGAAAAGCTAAGCCTAGGATAAGCCCGAAAGACAAAAAGCGTGCACGTAAAATTCCCCAAATGCCTTTAGGCTTACTTTTTTCCGGAACATGCCAGATGCGATCCAGGGCGCTTTGCAGTTCACCAAAAACCGTTGTTGCACCGACAGCGAGAAGGACAAAGCTGATGGCGCTTGCAACCAATCCCTTGCTAGGATCACTGGCACCTTTTATCAGCCCTTGCACCAGTAAGGCACCGTCTTCTCCGATCAGCGCACTGAGTTGGGCAGCGATTTGGCCTTGTACTGCGTCTCGACCAAATATCGCACCTGCTATCGCCATGACAATGATGAGCAGTGGAGCCAGAGAGAACACGGTGTAGTAAGAAATTGCGGCGCCCATACTCGGCGCGAAGTCGTCCACCCAAGCGATTACCGCTTTTTTGCAGAGGTGGAAGATTTTATTAAAGCTCATCTTCGGTAATTCCAAACTGCGGCGTCGAATGACTGGGTGAGTGAATTAACACTCGCCCAGCCCGGAAATGCAAATCAACGCGCTTTAACGAGCCGTGCCCCGACGGAAGAGATTCACTATCGCTAACAAAATTGCTGCACCTATGAACGACACAGCTAAGGATTGAAGACTAAAGTTATCTTGATTAATAGTACCTCCGCCTATCATGGGCGAGATAAACCAACCAGCGATCATCGCGCCCACGATTCCCACAACAACGTTCAAGATAATGCCTTGTTGACCGTCAGTTTTCATAACGATGCTTGCAAGCCAGCCGATGATACCTCCGACTATAAGCCAAATAATGAAATTCATAAAAAATCCTCCTAATGGATAGTTATTTGCTGTTTACATTTACCCATCCCGAATGAGACGTGCAATTGCCACTTTAATTGGAGCGACCATCCCTAGCAATGCCACTTTAAGCGTCTCGGTCGCTCAGAAAGCGCCGCATTGATGTCAGATGTTGCCTACATGCTTAGGAATTGGGGTAAAACGGGCTATCCCGTGCGCCGGTGCTGTGGGAGATTACCTACAACAAGACAAAGTTCATGCTGACAGAAACGCGCCGTAGCTCGAATTAGACTCACTTCGTGCTCTGCCTTCAGGAACACGTTAACTCAAAAGGAAATTTCAACATGCAAGCAGATAACACCGGTTCATCTAAAAGTACGCAATCTAAAACTGATGAAAGTAAAGGCTCTACTACGAAAAAGTCAGAGACGAATACACCAAATGGTGGTGACCAGTCAAAGACTTCTTCGAGCCACACTAGCGACAAGAAATCAACTTCCGGCTCTAAGAAGTAACTAGGCAGTTTGGCACGCTGCCTTTGAATTCTATCTGGGCAGCGCGCACCAACTTTCTTAATTTGATGCCTACAAGGTAACGCTGATGATCTTTCTTGAACCCGGGCTTTTTCTTCAGGTGGAAGAACTTGAGAATGGCCCGAAACCTTATCCTTTGGAAAGTGGATTTTCCAAAAATCGTGCGTACCGCGCATTGGGCCTTTACAACCCGGCAGAAACCAGCGACGCCTATTTTGTTTTGTCAAATGATAGGGAGGAAATTTGGTTTATCTGTAATAGGCATTTACGCACGGTTGGCCTAAGACCTCAGGAGACTTCCTTCCGCATTAATTCCCCCATAAAGCCTACATTACATCGCGACGAATTGCCTGTTGCAGACAAAGTAAATGGTATTCATTTGTTTGCTGAGTGGTACGGGTGTGATTTTTCAGTTGCTGCTCTGCAGTCTGCGAATAGTATTCGAGAAGCGTGCCTCGATGCGACGCGCGTTAGTGGTCTGGTCTGCGTAGGCGATGTATTTCACCAGTTCGAGCCACAGGGGGTTACCGGAACGGTATTGCTTTCGGAGTCGCATTTGGCTATTCACACTTGGCCTGAGTCTGGCTTCGTTACTTTGGATGTTTATGTCTGCAATTATCTTACCAACAATACGGAAAAGGCTCTCACTTTGTATAACCTTTTAAAAAATCACTTTAATCCTAAACGTGAAAATATGAAACGAATTAGTCGTGGTTTTCAGGGTGAATGAAGTGCACGATAGCGCTACAGAACTAGCCAAAAGTTCTACGCAATTGCGAGGTCAATGGTTAAGCGAAGCGCTGGATGAGGGCTTCAAGTATTCCATCCTTACAAATACTGTTCTAAGTCAAGTAACAAGTAAATTTCAGCTCGTTGAAGTGCATCAGACTGATAGTTTCGGCCGGGTGCTTGTGCTAGATGGATCTTTGAATGTGTCAGAAAAAGATGAGTTTTTTTATCACGAAAATCTGGTGCATGTGCCTGCTTGCACGCACCCCAGACCGGTCTCTGCATTGATTGTGGGAGGGGGCGATGGGGGGGCTGCCGAAGAACTCTTAAAGCATGCTTGCGTTGAAAGCGTAACTTTAGTTGAAATCGATCAAACGGTGATTGACACCGCTCGCAGGTATCTGCAGGCTATACACCGAGGTGTAATTAACGAATCTTCGGGGCACCCTAAATTGCGTATTCATGTTGCGGACGGGTTCGAATTTGTCAAGAACAATACTGAACACTATGACTTGATTATTCTCGATCTCACTGATCCAGGCGGCCCGTCTACACCCTTGTACACAACTGATTTTTATGAGGCTTGCGCTGCGCGTTTAAACCGCCACGGAATTCTGGCATTGCATATTGCATCGCCCTTCGCCCAGCAGCAACGAATTCTCTCTACATTATGCAATTTGCACCGCGCGTTCCCGATTGTTCGTCCTTACATAGTAACTGTGCCATTGTCGGGTGGGCCGTGGATGATGGCATGTGCCTCCAGCACGTTAGATCCTGCGATGCTGTCAGCGTCTGTCGTTGAGGCTCGCTTAGCTTCAAGAAGCGTTAAAGACTTGCAGTTCTATAACGGCAATATGCACGAAGCTGCAATGGCATTGCCGAACTATTTGCGCGCCGCCGTAATGCAAACTGGTGCCCGCATATGCTGACTCAGAGGAAATATCCTACATTCACAACAGAAGCAAGCTTACTGCACCGCTCTTCTCCGAG
>JAYWIG010000102.1:0-14453 GCA_043789035.1 Betaproteobacteria bacterium | reverse complement strand
TGTGCCGACGGTTTCATTGCCACCTCTAGCACCAATCGGTTCAGCGTCGGAGGCGCAGGTGGTAAGGCCTTTGCCAGCGGCGCCAACTGCGAAAGCGGGGCGCTTAGCCAAGCCTGAAAAGGTGGAAAAAGTAGATAAGCCTGCGGTTGAAGGTGATGTAAAGGTAAAGCGTGGAGATACTCTCGCCACCATTGCTTCGAAGTCAAAGTCTTCTGGCGTATCGCTCGAGCAAGCAATTGTCGCCATATATAAGGCCAACCCAGAAGCATTCTTTGGGAGTGTTAACCGCCTTAAAGCGGGCGCAACTCTGAGCATCCCTGATCAGACGGTGATGGCATCGGTTGACCAAACTGAAGCTCGTTCACAAATTCGTGTCCAGTCTGGGGATTTTCAGCGTGCTAAAACAATGGTCGCTGCAAAGCCGAGAAAGTTAGCTACAGCGAAAGCTGGCCAGTCAGCCTCCGGTAGTGTTACTGCAAAAGTGGACGAAGCTAGCACCGGCGGTGCAAAGTCGGATCAATTGAAACTTTCGAAGTCGAGTCCGACGGCCGCTACAGACAGTAGTTCTGCGACTGGAAGCAAATCTCCTTCTGACCGAGTCGAAGCAAAAGTTGCAAGCAGCGCGGCTGCAAAAGAAGCGCAAAGCCGGGTGGTTGAGCTTGAAAAAAACGTTGCTTCATTGCAAAAGTTATTAGACTTAAAAAATAAACAGCTATCTGAGCTTCAAAAACAAGTAGATGACGGCAAAGCTAGCGGACCGAAGTCCGCTTCGGGTTCGATTGGCAAGGCTGAGGTTGCTCCCCCGCTTTCGAGTGTTCCTCCGGTAGGCAAAGTCGATATTAAGCCTGAACCCAAAGTCGAAGCTAAGCCGACGATTCCTGACCTTGCTAAGATGGAGCCGCCGAAAATAGAGGCTCCGAAAGTTGAAGCGCCAAAGATGGACGCTCCTAAGATGGAAACACCTCCGGTCGTTCCATCTGTAACCGAAGCCCCTAAGATTGAAACTCCTCCGGTGGTTGCAGCTACACCAGAGGCTCCGGCCAACCAAACTATTCCTCCAGTACCAAGTAGTGTCGCCTCGAAAATACCAGCACAGGCGCCTGCTGAGCCAAGCATTCTTGATGATGTGCTCGAGAATCCGCTTGCCCTTGGTGGATTGGGTGGTGTGGCTTTATTAGGTGGCGGTTATGCTCTTTACGCGATGCGCAAGCGTAAAAAGGTCGAGAAGTTCGAAGACAGCATTATTGCTGGTGATGGGTTGACCGCAAACTCTCTGTTCGGCTCGACAGGCGGGCAGATTGTTGATACAACGACTAATAATAGCGTCTTCGCAACTGCTGTAAACTCGAATACCGAAACTGCTTCAACCGAAGTTGATCCTGTTGCTGAAGCGGAAGTGTACATCGCCTATGGTAGAGAAGCTCAGGCTGAAGAGATACTTCGTGAGGCTCTGAAGAAGCAGCCGGATAGGCAGTCTGCGCGTCTGAAACTGTTAGAAATTTTAGCTGCGAAGAAAGATGTAGCTACGTTCTCCTCGGTGTCCAAAGAGATGTTTGACCAAACTGGTGGGCATAACGAGGAATGGCCAAAAGTAATTACTCTTGGCCTTTCGATCGATCCGAACAATACGCTTTTCACTGGTGCCTCTCCCGACTCAGGTTTCGGAACAAGCGCGCTACCGAATGACGACAATCCACCAACATTCATGTCGGAACTTTCGGACCCAGCGTCTCCTAGCCAGTTGACGGCAGCGAGACCTGCATTTGCTCCCACTGAGCCGATGAAACCAAATAACGATGAGTTCGCTGGACTTGATTTTGACCTGGGTAACGATTCGTCAACTATTGGTCGGGCAGCAAGTCGCTTGGGTGCTGGTGCTGCTGGCATGGCAGCGAAAACGTCTGGTACTGGGCTGCAGAATGCGATAGGTGGTTCGTTCGAACTGCCTTCTCTTGATTTGTCGCCTCCAACCCCTAAGCTGGGCGAACCGAAAGCTAGTTCGCTGGCCGACCTAGGGGATTTTAAAATAGATTTGCCTTCACTTGAAAAACTTGATTCGCAAATGAATGCTCCAGCGCTAGATCTCAGCTCAATCGGTCTAGATTTGCAAAGCTCCAACGCGAGCAGTGCTACAGCGGTTGCACCAAATCTGTCGTCGGTTGATCTTTCGCATACAGATAATGCGAAATGGCAGGAAATGGCAACGAAGCTTGATCTAGCTTCTGCATATGAAGAAATTGGTGATAAAGAAGGCGCGAAAGAACTCCTTAATGAGGTTATTAAAGACGGCGATTCCGGACAACAACAGAAGGCACGCTTGATGCTTTCGAAAATATAAATAAAGTCCCCAGCCAGGGACAGTTTCTCGGGGAGGTTAATCTTCCCCGTTTTTGTTTCTAAAACCCCTTTTTGCTTTATTCTATTAATTCAATTTTTAAATGAATTTTCAACGCTATGCATTAGTCTTAAGTTACAGCGGTGAAAAATATGCGGGATGGCAAACGCAGCCAGAAGGCAATACGGTTCAAGATCAGTTGGAAAAGGCTTTGACAACGATCGCTGTACAACCGATATCGACAGTTTGTGCTGGACGAACCGACGCGGGCGTGCACGCATTAGCGCAGGTATGCCATGTTGACCTGCCCACGTCACGACCAATCACGGCGTGGGTTCGAGGCGTTAATGGGTTGCTAGATTATTCTGTCAAGGTGAAGTCAATTCATGCGGTCTCAGATAAGTTCCACGCTCGCTATTGGGCGCTTGATCGCTGCTATCGTTATGTTATCTGTCGAAGTTCTGTATCAAACCCACTTTTGCATCTGCGTGTTGGATGGGTGTTTCGACCTTTGGATGTGGAGGTAATGCTTGCTGCGGCACAGTCGTTGATTGGTGAACATGATTTTTCATCATTCCGCTCAAGCCAGTGTCAAGCGAACTCGCCGATACGAGCGATCCGTAACATTGAGTTTCATGAAGACCAAAACTTACTTTTTATTGAATTTCGCGCCAATGCGTTCTTGCATCATATGATTCGAAACATTGTCGGAGCCCTGGTCGAAGTAGGTACGGCGAGGCGAGATATCGCTTGGTTTAAGGCGATGTTTGAAGCCAAAGATCGGCGCCTAGGGGCACCAACGTTCGCTCCGGATGGTTTGTATTTTTGCGGGGCCACTTACCCAGCAGCGGATACCCCCAGTAGTTTACAGATCGCTTGCGAACCGTCTGCGCTGAACAAGGCACAATGGTGGGCTTGACCATATGCAACGTACACGAATTAAATTTTGCGGCCTTACCGATCTAGACGATTTACACAATGCCGTGAGTCTTGGTGTTGATTTCATTGGTCTAGTATTTTATGAAAAAAGCCCTCGTGCAATAAATATTGAGCAGGCTGCTTTACTACGACGAGCCCTGCCTAGTTTCGTGCAGTCGGTTGGGCTTTTTGTAAATGCCTCGGCAGAGCAGATTTTGGCTGCCAGTAATGCCGTCGGTTTAGACATTCTTCAGTTTCATGGTGATGAATCTTCCGCGCAATGTCGAGAAATTTTTAATTTGTGCAAACGTGTTGGTAATACTCGAGCGTTTTGGCAGGCTCTACGCCTTAAGTCTCCGGATGATTTGCTACCGTGGGCCCAGCCGAAGGAGTTGAATGCGAACAGCACTCCGGAGGGGCTGTTACTCGATAGTTTTTCTACCCAGTTTGGTGGAAGCGGGCATGGATTTGATTGGTCTTGGGTGGAGGAAGGTTCTGTTTATCGTCCAACTCATATTCCGTTAATCGCGTCAGGCGGGCTGAATCCAAGCAATGTTGCTGACGCTATGGGTAAAATTAAACCTTTCGCAGTGGATACATCTTCAGGAATTCAGACGAGCAACCCTCGTCGAAAGGACGCTTTGTTGATGGAGCGTTTTGTTGAGCAGGTAATTAGGGCTGATGCGTCGTTATTGTGACGACGTAAAGCTTAGGAATTTTTACAAAGCATTGATATGAAACCATACGATTTACCTGATGCAAAAGGGCACTTTGGCCCTTACGGTGGAACTTTTGTTGCCGAAACTTTAATGCATGCGCTCGAAGAGCTCCGCATTAATTACGATAAATACAAGGATGATCCAGACTTCGTCGCCGAGTTTAAGGATGAGCTGGCGAACTTCGTTGGCCGTCCTAGCCCTATTTACCACGCTAAGCGTTGGTCCGTGAAAATGGGCGGGGCGCAAATTTATTTCAAGCGTGAAGATTTAAACCACACAGGTGCTCATAAGATCAACAACACCATTGGGCAAGCTATGTTGGCTAAGCGAATGGGTAAGCCTCGCGTGATAGCTGAAACTGGCGCGGGGCAGCATGGTGTTGCAACAGCAACCATTGCCGCTCGCTATGGCCTAGAGTGCGTTGTGTACATGGGTTCGGAGGACGTGAAGCGCCAAGCGCAAAACGTTTACCGAATGAAGCTATTGGGCGCAACAGTGGTACCGGTAGAGTCGGGTTCGAAAACTCTCAAAGATGCATTGAATGAAGCAATGCGTGATTGGGTAACGAATGTTGAAAATACGTTTTACATCATCGGGACTGTTGCAGGGCCTCATCCTTACCCAATGATGGTCAGAGATTTTCAATCGATCATCGGCGAAGAGTGTAAGACTCAAATGATTACGCAAGTTGGGCGTCAGCCGGACTATGTTGTAGCTTGCGTCGGTGGTGGCTCCAATGCGATTGGTATCTTTTACCCTTATATCGATTTTCCTAAAGTTCAATTAATCGGCACAGAAGCTGGCGGTGATGGCGTTGAGACTGGTCGCCACGCTGCTTCATTGACGATGGGGACGCCTGGCGTTCTGCACGGCAATCGCACTTACTTATTGCAAAGCGATGACGGACAGATTATTGACACCCATTCGGTATCGGCAGGTTTAGATTATCCAGGTGTTGGCCCAGAGCACGCTTGGTTGCGAGACACTGGGCGAGCTCAATACGTGCCGGTCAATGATGATGCAGCGCTTAGAGCATTCCATGAGTGCTGCCGTATCGAAGGCATTATTCCTGCTCTGGAAACTGCCCATGCTTTGGCTCATGCAGCTGATCTAGCGGCGACCTTACCCAAAGATAAAATCATCTTAGTGAATGTATCTGGTCGGGGAGACAAGGATATGCATACGGTCGCTCAACAAGCTGGCTTAGATTTTTCTTAAACCCTGATTGAAATTTTTCAGTGACTATTCAAAGAATTGACGACACGTTTGCCCGCCTTGCAAAACAAGGCCGTAAGGCATTAATTCCTTTCATTACCTCGGGTCATCCAGAGAAAACATTGACCGTCGAAATTATGCATGCCATGGTTAAAGGTGGTGCAGACATTATCGAATTGGGTGTTCCTTTCTCCGACCCGATGGCAGATGGCCCGGCGATTCAAAAATCGAACGAACAGGCCCTAGCACAAGGCGTCGGGATGAAAGACGTTTTGGCTTACGTAAAAGCCTTTCGATTGCAGGATCTGGCGACACCAGTAGTGCTGATGGGGTATGCAAACCCAATTGAGCGCATGGGGCCAGAAACGTTTTTTAAGGCGGCAGCCGATGTCGGCGTTGATGGCGTTATTGTTGTTGATTACCCGCCAGAAGAAGCGGCGGTTTTTGCCGAGCTTGCTGGTCGGTTTCATATTGCTCCCATCTTTTTGTTGGCGCCAACCTCTGGTGACGACCGTATTGAACAAGTAGCAAAACTCGCCAAAGGTTATGTCTATTACGTATCGCTCAAGGGCATCACAGGCGCTGCAAATATTGATACCGTTGAAGTTGCTAACAAAGTGGCCCACATCCGTAGTTTTATTTCGTTACCAATTGGGGTTGGTTTTGGAATTCGAGATGGCGCTACAGCGAAAGCGGTTGGTGCGGTGTCTGACGCAGTGATTATCGGTAGCAAAATGATTCAGTTGCTTGAAGAAGGCGATCTTGCTGGCGGTGCCCAAAGAGCACAGGCGTTTATGAGTGAAGTTCGTGATGCACTAGACGCACTTTGTCCAAGCTTAATCGCTAAGTAACGAGGTATTACATGAGTTGGTTAGACAAATTACTACCACCCCGCATGAAGCGTACTGCCGAGGGTTCACGTAGAGTTCCAGAAGGCGTTTGGGTTAAGTGCCCATCATGCGACGCAACTTTGTACTCGGCAGACTTAGAAGCAAGTCAATATGTTTGTCCCAAATGTGAACATCATTTACGAATAGGTGCTCGCAAGCGAATAGATTTTTTACTGGATGCCGAAGGTCGGTATGAGATTGGGCAAGAGGTTGTTCCTGTTGATGCACTAAAGTTTAAAGATAGCCGCAAATACACAGAAAGACTTGCCGAAGCAATGGAAAATTCTGGTGAAACCGATGCGCTGGTTGTGTTGGGTGGCGCCATTCGATCATTGCCGGTGGTCGCATGCTCTTTCGAATTTGATTTCATGGGTGGTTCTATGGGGTCAGTCGTCGGTGAGCGCTTTGCGAGAGGCGTGCAAATGGCCATCGAACAAAAAGTTCCGTTTATCTCGGTTTCCGCCTCTGGTGGTGCCCGTATGCAAGAGGGCGTGCTATCACTCATGCAAATGGCTAAAAGTACCGCTATGTTGAGTAAGCTGGCTGATGCAAAACTGCCCTATATTTCCATTTTGACAGACCCAACAATGGGTGGCGTTTCTGCGAGCTTTTGCTTTATCGGTGATGTAGTCATTGCCGAACCAAAAGCCTTGATTGGTTTTGCAGGCCCTAGAGTAATTGAGCAAACAGTACGAGAGAAACTACCCGAAGGTTTTCAGCGTTCAGAGTTTTTACTTGAGAAAGGGGCAATCGATATGATTGTTGATCGTCGCGTAATGCGTGACGAAATAGCCCAACTCATTGCATTGCTACAACGCCAGCCGAGCGAAGTTCTTGCCTAGTTTTGATGAGTGGCTTGCCCATATAGAAAAGATTCACGCCAAGCCCATTGACATGGGGTTGGAACGGGTTAAAGAGGTCGCTACACGGTTAGGGCTGTTTGATGCTCCGGGTTATCAAAGTAGCGCGAAGATTATCGTTGCTGGTACAAATGGCAAAGGTTCGACTTGCGCAATGCTCGAAGCGATTCTTTTGTCATCTGGTTACAAGGTTGCAACGTACACCTCACCGCATCTGATTCACTTTACCGAACGTGCAAGAGTTAATGGCCAGCCAATTGCCGAAGCTGATTTGATTCCGTATTTCGAAGCGGTTGATGCGGCTAGGCAGTTAAACCCCACGATTACCCTGACTTATTTTGAGTTCACAACGTTAGCAATATTCAAAGCATTTGCATATGCAAATGTCGATGTGCAAATACTCGAAGTCGGTTTGGGTGGCAGGCTTGATGCGGTCAATATTGTGGATGCCGATTGTTCCATTGTGACTTCGATTGATATTGATCATGCCGAGTTATTAGGGGACACCCGGGAAAAAATTGCTCTTGAGAAAGCGCATGTGTATCGATCCGGTAGGCCTGCAATTTGCAGCGATCCAATGGCACCAAAGTCTCTAATTCACTATGCTGATGAGATTAAAGCCGATCTCTGGCTTTTTGGTCGAGACTTTAACTACTCTGGCGATAAGCAGCAATGGAGTTACGCTGGCAGGCAAAACCGGCGTAATAGCTTAGCTTACCCAGCCTTAAGAGGGGCCAACCAACTACTTAACGCCTCTGGTGTTTTGGCCGCGTTAGATGCTCTTAGAATGCGTTTACCAGTCACCGCTGGTGCGATACGCCAAGGCTTAGCCATCGTTGATTTGCCGGGGCGTTTTCAGGTGATAGCAGGTCGGCCTGTTGTTGTCATGGATGTTGCTCATAATCCGCACGCTGTGGGGCACTTGGCGAGCAATTTAGACAACATGGGGTTTTTCCCTTATACCTACGCCGTAGTGGGCATGTTGGCCGATAAAGATATTCGATCTAGCCTAGCTCGATTGATTGATAAGGTTGATCACTGGCTGTTGTGTACTTTACCTGGAATCAGAGGTGCGTCCGCTGAACAGCTTGCGAAAGTGCTTGGCGAACTCGGTGTTGTTGATGGTAAAAACGATCGCACTATAACTTTAGTGAGCGATGCGTTGCATGCGCCATCTCTCGCGTTGGCGCAAGCAAAGGCCCGTGCAGCCGAGGCTGATAGAATTTTGGTGTTTGGATCATTTCTCACCGTTGCCGACGCTCAAGCGAGGCGTTAAAGAATTTTCATGGCTGATACCGCGCAAGACCCTTCGTTACCGCAAAAAAAACGTGCTCGTCGCCGTTTGGTAGGGGCTGCTGTGCTGTGCATTGGCCTTGCGGCTGGCTTGCCGTTCTTGTTCGATGCAGAACCAAAGAAAAACTCTAAAAATGTAGATGATGTCAAGGTTTCGGTGACCAAGCCTGTTGCGCCGATGGTTGTTACGCCTGAAATCTCTTTGCCTGCTGTGGTACCTGCACCGGTTGTGCCCTCAAAAGAAGACACCGGCAAGGAGGTTCCAAAAGACGAACCTAAATATGAACCTAAGGCAGAACCTAAGGCAGAACCTAAGGCAGAACCGAAGGTCGAAGCTATAAAGCCAGGTCCATCGACGACAGTGGCCGATCTGATTGCAAAATCGGATAAACCAAAGGAAACTGCAAAAGCAGAGAAAGCCAGTCCAACCCCCGTTGATAAGTCTAAATCCGATAAGCCCGCGAAGTATCTTGTTCAAATTGGTGCTTTTGGTAGCGCTACAGGTGCGCAAGAACAAGTTAAGCGCGCCGCAGCGATTGGCTTGAAAGCTTTCACTGAAGATGTTGATACAAACTCTGGTAAGCGTATTCGAGTTCGAGTTGGCCCGTTCTCATCGAAAGATGCTGCTGACCAAGCCAGAGAAAAGCTGAAAGCAGCTGGTATCGATTCAGCTCTCATCGCACCCTAGGCTGTTTATATGGAACTAACAGGTTGGGATTGGTTTGTTCTGGTCATCGTGTTTTTATCAATTGGTTTTGGCATTTGGCGGGGGATGATACGAACTGTATTTGCTTTGCTTGCTTGGGTTGTCGCATTGGTTGGTACGCCTTTGCTTTTGCCAATTGTCTCGCCTCTGATTGCGCCGATTTTTAATCTCGAAAGTACCTGGCTTTTAGCTGTTCCACTTTTTATCCTGCTATTTATCGCTGTGAGAATGGTTGGTGGGCTAATCTCTGCGGGTTTAGGTAAAGCCGGCTTGGGTAGTGCGGATCGATTATTGGGTGGTTTGCTTGGTTTTGCTCGGGCCGCTATTGTTGTAGCGGTAGTTGCCCTAGTTGCAAAACAGTTTGGGTTGCATGAACAAGCGCTTTGGAAACAGTCAGTTAGCCGCCCATTTATGGAAATGATGGTGTTTTGGTTGGAGCCGTTTTTGCCCGAGCGTTTGAGCGGTATTCAAAAGACGTAATCCAAAGACCTATTTGATTTTTTCTAAAAAAGCCTACGCAGGTACTGCGTAAAGCTGGAGAGTACAAGATGTGTGGAATACTCGGCGTTGTCGCCAAAGGCGCTGTTAACCAACTGCTTTATGACGGGCTTTTATTGCTGCAACATCGCGGTCAAGATGCTGCGGGCATTGCTACAAGCCATGGTGGGACATTCAGCCTGCAAAAAGGCAACGGATTGGTACGAGATGTGTTTCGTACTCGCAATATGCGCTCTTTGCCTGGTATCAGTGGTATTGCCCATGTACGTTACCCGACGGCGGGTTCAGCGAGTAATTCTGAAGAAGCACAGCCGTTTTATGTGAACGCCCCATTCGGTATCGTGCTAGCCCATAACGGAAACTTGACGAACTGGCAGCGCCTCAAAGACGATATGTTTTTAAGAGATCGTCGCCACATCAACACTCAGTCTGATTCAGAAGTGCTGCTAAACGTACTCGCATATGAGTTGCAAGCAGCGACTACGGGCGTTTCGCTCGATCCGGCCGCGTTGTTTATAGCAGTCGCTGTCTTGCATCAGCGATTGGAAGGAGCGTACGCTTGTGTAGCCGAAATCGCCGGCTATGGTGTTTTAGCTTTTCGTGATCCATTTGGCATTCGTCCTCTTTGCTATGGCATTTCGGAAACTGATGCCGGTACCGAGTACCTAGTTGCATCCGAATCAGTGGCGCTCGAAGGTTTAGGCTTTAAGTTTGTGCGCGATATTGCACCCGGCGAAGCGGTGTTTATAGATCTTGATGGAAATTTTTATTCGCAGCAATGTGCAACGAACACTTCCTTGAATCCGTGTATTTTTGAGTACGTGTATTTCGCAAGGCCCGATTCGGTCATCGACGGCACCTCCGTTTATGACGCTAGACTTCGTTTGGGCGAAACTTTGGCTGAGGAAGTTCGACGAGAGTTGTCCTCCGGGGCAATTGACGTGGTTATGCCAATTCCCGATACATCAAGGCCTTCGGCGATGCAGCTTGCGATGAAGTTAGGCATTGATTATCGTGAAGGTTTTTTAAAGAATCGCTATGTTGGTCGTACCTTCATCATGCCAGGTCAGGCGACGCGCAAGAAAACCGTTCGCCAGAAATTGAACGCAATGAGTGTTGAGTTCAAAGGCAAAAATGTTTTGCTTGTTGATGACTCTATTGTGCGTGGCACGACGTCGTACGAGATCGTTCAAATGGCCAGAGAAGCAGGTGCAAACAAGGTGTATATGGCGTCGGCGGCTGCGCCAGTCAAGTATCCTAATGTGTATGGCATCGATATGCCAACCCGCTCAGAGTTGATTGCCAATGGACGCGACTCTGAAGAAATTAGAAAGATGATAGGTGCCGATGCTTTGGTTTATCAAACCATTGATGGAATGAAAAAAGCGGTTGGTCTTGGCAACTCGAAGATTCGCGATTTCGAAGCTTCATGCTTTGATGGCAAGTATATTGCTGGCGGCATTGATGCTGAATATCTAGATCGTATGGAAGCAAACCGAAAAGCAGATTCAATCGGTGAGGAAGATCCTCGCAACCAAATGAATTTAAGTTTTAGTGCCGCCGCCGAAAGATAAGTAAACCCCATGAATATTTCCAATAGCAACCCAGACGATTTCGATTTCTCAACATTAGGTGTTCGTGCAGGCCACGAACGTAGTAGCTTTGGTGAGCATTCCGAAGCGATGTTTTTAACTTCTAGTTTTGTTCACGATAGTGCCGAGCATGCTGCTGCGAAATTTGCGGGCGAAGCCGAGGGTTATATTTACTCGCGATTTGGTAACCCGACGGTATCGGTTTTCCAAGATCGCTTGGCTGCTCTTGAAGGAGCGCAAGCCTGTCTTGCGACTGCGACCGGCATGTCTGCGATTAATTCGATTGTCATGAGCTTAACCAAGAGTGGCGATCATATTGTTTGCTCCAAAGGTGTTTTTGGCACGACGATTCAGCTTTTCAATTTGTATCAGCGATATGGTGTTGCTACGACATTCGTGCCTCTGGTTGATTTGAAAGCTTGGGAAGCGGCGATCACGCCAAATACGAAATTCTTTTATATCGAAACTCCTGCAAATCCAACTGGAGATGTGGCCGATGTGGCAGGTTTAGCTGCTATCTGTAAAAAGCATAACGTGTTGTTAGTTGTTGATAATTGCTTTTGTACCCCCGCACTACAAAAGCCGTTGTCTCAAGGAGCTGACATCATCATTCACTCTGCCACTAAGTACTTAGACGGGCAGGGTAGAGTTTTGGGTGGTGCAGTGCTAGGCACCAAAAAATACATCTTGGAACAACTTCAGCCGATAGTTCGCTATAGTGGCCCAGCGCTATCTGCCTTTAATGCGTGGGTGCTAAGCAAAGGCTTAGAGACTTTAGAGATTCGTATGAAACAGCAATCGATTAATGCGCTCGAAGTTGCAACTTGGCTCGAAGCACAATCTGCGGTGGCTAGGGTGTCTTACCCATTCTTAAAGTCACACCCACAGCATGAGCTCGCGGTACGCCAGCAGAGTGCTGGTGGAGCGGTGCTTTCCTTCGATGTGCACGGGAGTGATGACGCAAGCAAACGCGCCAACGCTTGGAAAGTGGTGAATGGCTGCAAGATGCTGTCGATCACAGCTAATTTAGGCGATGTTAAAACCACTATTACTCACCCGGCAAGCACAACACATGGCCGTATGGCTCCAGCCGATCGCGAAGCTGCTGGTATTGGTGAAGGGCTTATTCGCGTTGCGGTGGGCTTAGAGTCGCCTAGAGATATCTGCGCTGATCTGGCCAATGGTTTGAGTTAGTTGCTTTGTTCGTTAACTACTTAAACCGATAAAAGAAATTCCCATCCACAACACCGTGCTCTTGCGTGACATGTTCAACAAGCCCGAGTTGTTCGAAACGATGCAAAGCAACCCAGGCATCTAACCTATCGTAACTGGTTGACGGATTTTGATGTGGCTAAACAAAAAAAAGTCATCGTTAGCAAACGTTTGTTGGTGAGCCACATGATAGATAAGCCAAAGCTCTTGCGAAGCGATGCTAATTGCGATTGCTTGAACCTCTGAAAGTTTGCTTTGTTTGCTCAGCCATGCAGTTGCATCGCATTGATAAGGGCTTCTGCCGTGTTGTTAGTGATGCGTAGAATCATTTCACGCCGACTAAATTACCAAACCCAAGTACTGACCTAGCGAGGTCAATCATCAATAGCGAATGACAAATAATTGCGCTCGTCGCTAGTCTTGCGGTCAAGGACGAGGCGAAAGAGGCTCACATAAAGGTGGCTCCAACGTGACGCTGACTGAATACGATTAACTATCAATCAGTACGTAATGGCTTACGCAAGTCTTTGTACGGTGATCGACGTTCGGTCGTTTGATGGCCGCCACTGGTCGGCTGATCGACTAGGGTTCAGCGAAAATCTCGACTTTTCGTAAGCAGCGAGCCAAGCATCTCCGAATGATCGACAACTCTTTGTGCGAGTAAATTCATGACTTGTCCTCCAGTTAGGGCATCGCGCTGCCAAGTGCCATAGACTGTCATGAGTTTTGATCGCATGACTTCTTTACGGTACTGTTCAACCAAGGTTGGCCACACGATCACATTGATGGAACCGGTTTCATCTTCCAATGTAACGAATACCGTACCCTTTGCGGTTTCAGGGCGCTGCCTATGAGTAACAATGCCGCTGGCCCTAGCCATTCGCCCATGTGGGTAACCACGCAGCACCTGTGCGGTTTCAACTTTAAACTTGGCTAGTTGTGGGCGCAGCAGCGCCAAAGGATGGCGCCCCATAGGAATACCGATGCTGGAATAGTCGGCTAAGATTTCTTCGCCTTCGCTGAGCGGCGCTAGTACCAAAGGCGCTTCATCAAAACGGGCATCGGCAAGCAGTCTTGGCATGGGCTTGATACCAGCCACTTCCCATGCTGCTTGGGCGCGATGCCCCGCTAGAACGGCTAGTGCACCTGATTGCGCCAACGATTGAAGATCTTTAGTCGCAAGCTCTGCGGCGCGGGCTAAATCCTCTACCGAGTCGAACATGTATTCATCGAAGCCTTGCGTTTTTCTAGCTTCACGCGCGGACACTAATTTTTCACAAGCGATGTATGAAAGACCTCGGATTTGATTCAACCCCAAACGCACAGCGGGTTGCGGGCGGTAATCAATTTGATCGTTCATCATAATTTCATTTGGGGTTGCAACAAACTCTTCTAAGGTGCAGTCAATGCTGCTTTCTAATACGTCGACTGCGCGTACTTCGATGCCGTGTTCTCTGGCATCTCGTACTAACTGCGCAGGTGCGTAAAAGCCTAGTGGTTGGCTATTAAGCATGGCTGCTAAAAAAGCGGCAGGTTCATGGCGTTTAATCCAACAACTAATATAAACAAGTAGCGCAAAACTTGCGGCATGACTTTCTGGAAAACCGTATTCTCCAAAGCCCTGAATTTGTTTGAAAATGCGTTCTGCAAATTCTTGCGTGTAGCCACGCTCAAGCATGCCGTTGACCACACGGTCATAAAATTTGTGCACGCCACCTTTGCGTTTCCAAGCCGCCATGGCACGTCGGAGTTGGTCTGCTTCTCCGGGTGTAAAACCGGCAGCAAGAATGGCCACTTGCATGACTTGCTCTTGAAAAATCGGCACACCTAATGTACGTGATAGGGCCGATTTAATTTCAGGGCTAGGGTAATCGACTTGCTCTAAACCTTGGCGGCGACGCAAATAAGGGTGAACCATACCGCCTTGAATGGGGCCGGGACGAACAATGGCTACTTCAATGACTAAATCGTAAAACTCGCGCGGCCGCAGGCGCGGCAGCATGCTCATCTGCGCACGTGATTCAATCTGGAATACACCCACCGTATCGGCTTGGGAAATCATGTCATAGGTTGCACTATCTTCGGCGGGCACATCTTGTACTTTGAATAATGAGCCGCGCCGCTGAGTGATGAGCCGCATGGCTTTGGAAATTGCTGTCAGCATGCCAAGGGCAAGCACGTCGACTTTCAACAGACCAAGCGCATCAAGATCGTC
>JAYWIG010000101.1:0-3918 GCA_043789035.1 Betaproteobacteria bacterium | reverse complement strand
CTGTGCCAGCCCCAAGCGCTGCGCTCAATGTATTTGGTCTTTCAGTGAGCGATCTAACGGACGAAAAGAAAACGCAGCTCAAAATCAAAAATGGAGTTTTAGTTGATACCTCAAGCGAAGTCGCGTCCCGTGCCGGTGTTCGCCAAGGAGATGTCATCTTGGGCATTAATAACCTTGATGTAACAAGCGCAAAACAGTTTAACGAAGCTGTGGCCAAGCTTGATCGCACCAAGAGCCATGTTCTTTTAGTGCGCAGGGGTGACAGTGCACAATTTGTTCCGTTGCGTCCGACTGCTCCTTAGGTGTATGCCGAGTGCTTTACGGGCAAGACAGGGTAAAATACACCTTTAAGCTTAGATCGGTCGGCAACGATCATCACTTGCCATAACCCACGAAGGCGCGCTTTTGACGGAGCGCGCTTTTTTTATGCAAAACACACGTAATTTTTCGATTATTGCCCACATTGATCACGGTAAATCTACCTTGGCTGACAGGCTCATCCAGCGCTGCGGAGGCTTATCCGATCGCGAAATGGAGTCTCAAGTTCTTGACTCTATGGATCTGGAAAAAGAGCGCGGTATTACCATTAAAGCTCAGACGGCAGCGTTAAAGTATAAAGCGCTCAACGGCGAGATCTACAACCTTAATCTCATCGATACGCCAGGTCATGTCGACTTCTCCTATGAAGTCAGCCGATCATTATCGGCCTGTGAAGGTGCACTTTTGGTGGTTGATGCTACCCAAGGGGTCGAGGCACAAACGGTAGCAAACTGCTATACGGCCATTGAGCTCGGTGTTGAGGTAGTGCCTGTGTTGAACAAGATGGATCTGCCTTCAGCCGATCCTGATTCTGCAGCGGCGGAAGTTGAAGACGTCATCGGTATCGATGCGTCGGAAGCTGTTAGAGCGAGCGCAAAAACAGGTTTAGGGATTGATGAAATTCTCGAAGCAATCGTCGCGAAAATCCCTCCACCGCAAGGTGATCCGAAAGCGCCTCTTCAAGCATTGATTATCGACTCATGGTTTGATAATTATGTCGGCGTGGTCATGTTAGTACGCGTTAAAAACGGAACGTTGAAGCCACGGGACCGGATTCGTCTAATGGCTTCGAATTCGAGCTTTATTTGTGAGCATGTTGGCGTGTTCACACCAAAATCTACCCATCGCGAGCAATTGTCCGCTGGGGACGTAGGCTTTGTTATTTCAGGCATCAAAGAGCTGAAAGCGGCCAAGGTAGGAGACACCGTAACCTTGGTGAACAATCCTGCTTTAGAGCCTTTGCCCGGATTTAAGGAGATCAAGCCATCGGTGTTTGCTGGTTTGTACCCGATTGAATCAAACCAATATGAGGCTATGCGTGAAGCGCTAGAAAAGTTGCAACTCAATGATGCATCTCTTCAATACGAACCGGAAGTTTCTCAAGCCTTAGGTTTCGGGTTTCGCTGTGGTTTTCTGGGCCTTTTGCATATGGACATTGTCCAAGAGCGGCTTGAGCGTGAATTCGATATGGATCTCATTACGACGGCGCCAACGGTGATCTATGAGATTGTGCTGACCACCGGTGAAGTGCTCCAGGTTGAAAATCCGTCGAAAATGCCAAATCCCGATAAGATGCAGGAAATTCGTGAACCGATTGTGTCGGTCACTGTGTTTACACCGTTAGAGTACGTGGGCGCTGTCATGACGTTGTGTAACGGTAAGCGCGGGGTGCAAACCAACTTGGCTTATCACGGCAAGCAAGCGCATCTCACTTACGACATGCCAATGAATGAAATAGTGATGGATTTCTTCGATAAATTGAAATCAACTTCTCGGGGCTATGCTTCGATGGATTACGAGTTCAAAGAATACAGGGCTTCGGACGTTATCAAGATGGACATTCTGGTAAACGCTGAAAAGGTTGACGCCCTAAGCTTAATCGTTCATCGAACCGTAGCTTTGTATCGTGGCCGTGAAGTGGCCGCAAAAATGCGCGAACTGATTCCTAGGCAGATGTTTGACGTAGCAATTCAAGCAGCAATTGGAAGCAACATCATTGCTCGCGAAAATATAAAGGCGCTAAGAAAGAACGTGCTGGCGAAGTGCTACGGTGGCGATATCTCTCGAAAGAGAAAGCTTCTAGAAAAGCAAAAAGCTGGTAAAAAGCGAATGAAGCAAGTGGGTAGCGTTGAGATCCCGCAAGAGGCATTTTTAGCAGTGTTACAAGTTGACTAATTGATATGACTACACAAAATTCTTTTAATTTTCCGCTAATTTTGCTTTGCTTACTTCTTTTTACGATGGTAGCTTGGTTTGCTGATAAGCTTGTACTTGCGAAGAAAAGGGCTGCCGCTGGCATAACGCATTCGCCCTGGTGGATCGAATATACGGCCGGGCTTTTTCCTGTAATTTTGGTTGTTTTCTTTCTCAGATCGTTTGTTGCAGAGCCATTTAAGATTCCCTCAGGGTCGATGATGCCGACACTGTTAGTCGGCGATTTGATCTTAGTGAACAAGTTTTCCTACGGCGTTCGTTTACCAGTGGTGCATACGAAAATTTTGGATACTGGTTCTCCTAAACCTGGTGATGTGATGGTGTTTCGCTACCCAAAAGACATTTCGTTCGACTACATAAAACGCGTAGTGGGCGTTCCCGGCGACACCATTATTTACGCAAATAAGAAGCTCACCATCAATGGCAAAGAAGTTATTACCAAAGATGATGGAGAATTTTTCGATACTGACAGGCGAGAATACTCCCGTCAATACCTCGAAACTGTGGGAGATAACCTTCATAAGGTATTGACAGATCAAGAAAAAAGCGCTCCCATTCTAGGCTTGGATCCATTTCCGATGAAGGAAAATTGCTCCTACCCTGCTCCTGGTGCGGTAACCTGCAAGGTACCTGAAGGACATTACTTCATGATGGGAGATAATCGAGACAACAGTTTAGACAGCCGTTTCTGGGGGTTCGTTCCGGAATCGCATATCGTTGGTAAGGCATTTTTTGTATGGATGAACTTCTCCGATCTAGGTCGGATAGGGGCGTTCAAATAGTCTGGAATGGTTAAAATGGAACACAAAAACGATCAACGAGGCTTTACGCTTTTAAGTCTCGTATTTGTTATCGTAGTAGTTTTTGGGGTCGGCATTATAGGAATGAAATCATTCCCAGTTTTTGCTGAATACCGAGCCGTCGAAAAAGCTATAGTGAAAGCGAAAGGCTCGGGTTCTACTCCTCAGGAAATCGTCAATGCCTTTAACAAGGCTGCGCAGATAGACGATATTTCTACCATTACCGGTAGCGACTTAACCATCGAGAAAGGCAAGAGCGGCGAGATGGAAGTTGGTTTCGATTATGCAAAAGAAGTTGAGTTAATTGCGCCGGTCAGCCTATTGTTTCGATTTAAAGGCTCTACTAAAAAATAATGTCTTTGAATGAACTTCAATCAAAGCTTGGGTACGAATTTCGTCAGCAAAACCTTATTTCACAGGCTCTGACGCATCGAAGTTTTGGTCAACCAAACAATGAACGGTTTGAGTTTTTAGGCGACAGTATTTTAAATTGCGTAGTTGCCAGTATGCTATTCGATCAATACAGCAAACTCGATGAAGGCGATTTGTCTCGTCTCCGTTCGAACTTAGTCAAACAACAAACGCTTTACGAGATTGCGCAAACCCTAAATCTTGGCAGCATCATGAAGATGGGCGACGGTGAGCAAAAGAGCGGTGGTCAACGTAGACCATCGATGTTAGCCGATTGTGTCGAGGCCATTTTTGGCGCTGTCTTCTTAGATGCCGGCTTTGATGTCGCTGCAAGAGTCATAAAGCACCAGTATGAGCCGATTTTGCGATCTATGAACCCTAATACTTTGGGCAAAGACGCAAAAACCTTATTGCAAGAACATCTGCAAGGACGCAAAGTTCCGCTTCCAGTTTA
>JAYWIG010000100.1:0-3923 GCA_043789035.1 Betaproteobacteria bacterium | reverse complement strand
ATTAGCAAGCACGACGGTTGCCACCATTAAGGCACATACAACAAAACTTATCATTAGTTTAGTCAACTTCATTCCACCATTTAAACATTATTGAACCTCTCTAAAAACCCAAAAATTCACAATCCTTTGAACAACATTTGGTTTTAAACCAATTTATATCGGACTGACGTTACAACACTTTTGCTGGTACCCCGGCCGCAACAGCACCACTCGGCACATCACTTATAACCACAGCGTTTGCTCCAATAAGCACGTGATCGCCGATAACAACCCCACCAAGAATTTTTGCCCCAGCGCCAATATCAACATGCCCTCCAACAACAGGTTCGCCTTTACCGTGGCCGTTTGACCCAATAGTTACTTGCTGAAAAATAAGGCAATTTACCCCAATGATCGCAGCCGGGAGTATCACAATACCATTTGGATGTGGAATCAATAGGCCCCCTCCTAATTGACAATTCAACGGAATATCAGCACCAGCCACGGCCGACCAAAAACGATGTCTTATAACCGCCCAAGGCGAAAAAAATTTGAGAATTGGGGAAAGCTTCCAAGCCTGATAATTTCGAATTGATTTCAACAATGCTTTGCCCGGATCCCACACGCCAAATGGCTTGCTTTCCCTAGACCAATCCGGGATCGAGGCAGAAATATTCTTATGATTATTCATTCAGGACCGTTCTCGTTATCCCGCTTAGTTCTAACCCAATGTTTAGGTCTGTGCACAAGGCCACTGATATAAAGCGGGATCTTCTTCAAAATGTAGGCTGGTACACTCAGCAGAGTCGCAAATGTGAGATCTTCCCGACCGAATCTGAACCACGCAATTAAACATGCGCAAGTAAAAAACGTGAAAGCTATATCCGCCAAGATCAAAGGCGTCGTCAGCCCGAAAGCAAACCAGATCAGCATACCTAGCGACGCAAAAAGAGAAACAAAAATTGCGAGAAATGCGAGGGGAGGAATAAACAAATCCAGCCCGAAGATCAATTGCTGGCTGTTTGCCCTTAGTATGCCGCCAACAATCATTTGAACGCTATGGCGGCTAATCATTCGTAGGTGGCCTATTTCCCAGCGCTCCCGTTGAGTCTGCAAGCCGGTGCTATTTGTCGGAAAACTGCTCTGTACTTCGACCGCCGGAAAGAAGATCGGCCCTTTACCGCTATTAACAAAATCAATGCCAAGCTTCATATCCTCAACGATCTCTCCGCTGGCAAGTTTGCTCTTGGAAATCAATGCCCAAGGAAATGCCATGCCAGTACCCATGAGTTGGCAAGGCACACCAAGACGCAGAAGGCCGGACGGACGAACATAGTTTTTCACCGTCCATGCAAATGCCGTAATTTGCTGCCGAGTATTCGCAGGCACGAAACGTTCCATTGAATAAAACGATTGAATGGGCCGCTGAACTTGGTGACAAAGTGCCGCTAATGTTTCAAAGTCGCCGACCTTCAAAAAACAATCAGCGTCAAAGACAATCACCACATCAGGCGGGTTGGCCGCCAAAGCTTCAATCCCGAAATCAAGTGCAAAGCCTTTGCCGCGCCGATCAGCGTCGCGTCGTTCAACTACCCCAGCACCAGCCTTGCGAGCAACTTCAGCAGTGCGATCAGTGCAATTGTCGGCAACAACCAACAACTCGTAGCCTCGTCTAATCAATGGCTCTATTACTGCTTCAATTCCAGCTTCTTCATTATGCGCAGGAATGAGCACTACCAATCTAGGTATCGCTTGAGTAATCGCTTGTGAGGCGCCACGCCCACCTTTCTTCGAAGCGAAACATACTTCTAGCAAAAGCAGGGCACAAGGCATTACAAGAAGTAAACCTAAAATAAGCGCTAACGCTTCCAGAACAATTGGTAGGTTCATCATCCAGTTATTTTAGTAAGTCTCGCGAAGGAACGTTAATGCCTTTTTCGATCATTAACTCCTTGTCACCACATGGCTTCCACCCTAGCAGCGATTGCGACTCGCCAGAATCATAGGTAGCCCGGTGCTGCCTCGATAACCAGTCTTTGTAGGATGGAATTCGCCGATTAGGATGTTTAATTAAGTGCTTCAACGATTCTTTTAAAACATCAATGACAAACGAGTTCCAAGCAGGGCCATTTTTTGATCGAATTTTCGTCTGAGTTGCACGCCCCAACGCCGCAACATAATCTTTGCCTGTTAAAAGTGGAGCATCCGTTAGCAGTAAGGCTTTGCCGAAAAGGTTCGGAGAGCTCAGGGCTTTAAACAGGCCATCGGCCACATCATCAACGAGGACAAATGGCAAGTGATGTTGGCCATCACCCCAAAACGCCATATTGGCATTCGAAAGAAACATACCCACGCCCCAATGAGCTGGCGAAAACCCTTTGCCAATCACAATGCCCGGCCTAACAATAATGAGAGGCAGGCTCTTCTCACTGTAGAGTTTTAGTAATCTTGCCTCGATGACCGCTTTTGATCGAGCGTAATGGTTTCGTCTTTCGCTGCCATCAAGTGCGGTAGAACCGACAATCACTTCGTTCGAATTTCCAGAATAGTAGGAATCAATGGTTCCAGCGAAAATAAAACGCTCTACTTTGGCGTTTATAGAACACTCAGCTAACAGTAGCGTAGGTTCTACGTCGTTAACTAGGTAATCTTCCCACCGTTTACCGTCGCCCTTTGCCAAGTGGTACACCGTAGAAACACCCGCTAAGGCGTTTTCCAAAAACGCTTTATTGCCCAAAGAGCCAACTGCAACCTCTACTGGAACACCTTTAAAAGCGCTTTCCGCCGCCGCTTTACTGCGAGACGTAATGCGAACGCTATAGCCTGCATCGATCAATCGATGCACAAGAACTTTTCCAATGAAACCGGTTGCACCGGTCACCAATATGATTTTCTGTTCCGACTTCACGAGATGCAAATAATCAGGGGCAGTAGCAAGAATCCCACTGCTTACCTTTTGCGCCAACTCATTTGATTCGATCGCAATTTTTTCGCAATGCTCCACCACTTCGAGAGCAAAGCCCTTGCTAAAGCGAACATCCAAGGCGTCGGAACTAGATAGCGCTTTGTAGAACGCATCAACGCTATATTTAAACGATGATCCGTATGCATTGGCATCAGGTGATTTTTTTAAAGACCCAACAAGTGAGGTGAAAAAGTTCTTACCAGTTTGCTTGGCAATTGAAGTTGCACGTTTGGATTGATCAATAAAGTCATCAAACAAGGGGTTCAACGAACGTAGCTCTGAAGTTGTATAGGTGTTTCGATCATACAAACACTCCGCAGAAGCGGCTAAGCCTCTCACCCTTAACGACCGGTCAGCCGATTGAGGGCGGGTAGACAGAAAGAAATCAATTCGTGTTGCGTCTCGATAACCTGAAATGTGCCACTGTCGAAAGATTACCCGCCCGTTCGGCAAAACGACATGATCAAACGGATCAACGCGATGCAGTTTAAAGCCGGGTAGCAAATCAACCCCAAAAGCAATTAAGTGGGCACCCAACTCCAAAAAAATATTGCCGGGTTTTTCCGTTAACCAACCACCAAACGGGCCATTGACCAGTTGCCCGAGAGGGAACGCCCATGTCACTTCAATATGCTGCAGTGGGCCGAAAAAACCCTCATACAAATCCGTACGTAATTTTTCATAGGCTGATGAAAACAAAAAATTATGATTGACGCCTAGCAACAAACCTTTACTTTCGGCCAGATCAAATAGCTTCAGTGCTTCTTCGGTTGAAAGTACAAAAGGCTTTTCGCATAAAACATTCAAGCCTTGTTCAAGCGAGATACGCACTGGGTCGAAATGCTTGTCTGCGGGTGTAAGTATGTGGGCAACGTTAACGCCTTTTCGCACCGCTTCTTCAATCGTTGTGCATTGATGCGGTACGCCAAATCGATCAGCTGCATTTTTCGCAGCGCTCGCCGATATATCGACAACGGCC
>JAYWIG010000099.1:0-14557 GCA_043789035.1 Betaproteobacteria bacterium | reverse complement strand
GCGATATTCTTGCAGGTGGTTCCAGTGGTGGTGGTGCCGTGGCCGTCGCGACAGGGATGTGTGCGATCGCACAAGGCAATGATCTCTCCTGCTCACTGCGTTGGCCAGCCTTTTGCAATGGCGTGTTGAGTTTTCGGCCCACGCCAGGCTTGATCCCGTACTATAACTCCACGTATCGTGGCGGCATGGTGTTCTGCGAGCAGTTGATGACTGTTCACGGGCCGATCGCAAGAACAGTCGATGATCTTGCGCTTGGCTTGAAGGTGATGTCGGGACCGGATTGGCGTGACCCTGTCACCGTGCCTCTTTACCCAATGGGCATCAAAGCGCCAGCTCGTTGCCGTGTGGCGATAAGCGTAGGCAGCAGCGGAGTATGGGGGGCGCTCGACCCTTCGATCGTATCGGCCTTGCGCCGAGCCGGCCGTATTCTTCAGGCAGCAGGCTATGAAGTCGACGAAGTCGACCCTCCTCTCGTTACTGAGACGTTGCAGTGCTTCGACGATATCGTCACCGCTGAACTGGCTGACACGCTCGGCCCGCTCTTACCCAAGTTTCCTGATGTGATGATGAACGCGACTATGCGCTTCATACAGGAACGGGCCATGCCTGTGACCTTGAGTAGCTACATGGCGGCGTTGCGACAGCGAGATCACCTTGTGCGCCAGTGGCAGCACTTTATGCAGACCTATCCCGTCATGTTGCTACCGCCATGCCTGTCCGCGAGCATACCCGTGCGGCCTGTAGAGACGGCAGACCTTAACGTGCGCGAGTACTACAACCAGCTTCCAGCTTTGCGTGTTGCACCACTGTTAGGTTTTCCGGCGCTCGCTATGCCGCTACACGCGAAGGATGACAGCCCGCAACAGGAGCGACCTCTCGGAGTAGACATTCTTGCTGGCCGCTGGCAGGACGTATTGTGCATGCAAGTGGCTAAGGTGATCGAGCTACACGAGGGTGAGCGGCCGGTGATCACACCGCACTCCAAGTAGCTATGAAGCTAGATTCAATTCGAAAGTTTGCGCTCTCGCTAGAAGCCGTCACTGAAGAACCGCATTATCATTTTTCGTGGTTGCGTGTGCGAGAAGTGGCGCGAGCGTCTTACCCAGAATTCATAGAGAAATTGCTCTGGGATGGGAGGGTAGTTGAGTTGCGAGTAAGCTTGAAAGCAGTTAAAGCAAGAGTCGTGAAATCATTAGTGCTGGATGCTTACAATACCCGTGTCGGCAAAGATGCAGGTGTATAAACTAAGAAGTTGAATGCATAGAGCGAGTAGTTAGTTTTAAAGAAACCCCCGGCATGAGCACAGAAACACTTATCGCAAAAACAGATGAGGAAATATTTTCCTGTTTCTCAGTTTTGCTTTTACTCAGGCCGCATTTGAAGCAAGAGAATTTCCTAGCCCAAATTCGTCAGCAACAAGCGCAAGCGTTTCAGCTAGTTGCCTGGAAGGAAAATGAAAACGTGAGGAGCGTTATTGGTTTTCGCGAAGCAGAGTTTTTAATCTGAGGAAGGATTGTTTACGTTGATAATTTGAGCACCGTAGATGACGGAAGAGGTAAGGGTTTCGCTGGAAAGCTAATAGATTGGGTGATTGCCAACGCCAAAGAACGTCACTGTAGTGGCGTTCATCTTGACAGTGGCTATTCAAAGGCCTTAGGTTACACTTTCGACCCATATATCGAATAATTACGCTGCTGTTTGCTTCGCTCTTGTCGCTCCTATCGTTGGCTGCGATTGCAGTTGCAGTACTAACGGGTACTGCGCTTATGCTTATTGCAGGTTAGAAGGCTTACTTGGCCTTGATGCGTCGCGTAAATAGTAAGTAGTTAGGAATAGGAAAACATGATTCTTGAAGTTGCGCCACTGAGCGTGAAAGTGGGAAGAGAGGCAGAGTTCGAAGCGGCCTTTGAAATTGCTCAGAAAATAATTTCCTTAATGCAGGGTTATATTTCGCACGAGCTACGCCGTTGTCTGGAGCGGCGTCATGAATATTTACTTCTGGTGCAGTGGCAAACTTTAGAGGATCATGAAATTGGTTTTCGTAAATCACCGCAATATCAGGAATGGAAAGCTTTGCTTCATCATTTTTATGAGCCGTTTCCGACGGTATCGCACTATGAGAGTATTGAGCGAAAAGATTGGCTATAGTGGTGCAGTTAGAGTCGCCAAATCAACCAGAAGTTACTTCGCTCATTGTTGAAATCGACGCCTATCAAGACACGCTGTATCAAGCTGAGGCTCGATATGCTTTGGACTTAACGACATTTGAACAAACGAATGTTTAATTTACAGTCGTTGGAGCAAGAAATGGTACTGCGGTGGCGTGCGGTGCTGTGGTTCTATCGGAACATGAGGGGGAGCTTAAACGAATTTGTGTTCGACCAGCATATCGCGCCAAATGTATTGCAGCGCAAATAGGCCACCTTATGGCGTGGCAGAGTGCGTCTTCGATGAGTATGATCAAGAAGATTGTTCGTTGGAATTTGATTCATCAGATATAGGAAACACATGATTAGCCTTGAGTTTTTGATCACTTCGTTTTTAGTTGTTCTAGCGCCGGGGACAGGAGTGGTGTACACGGTTTCAACCGGTATCGTTCAGGGGCGCAAGGCGAGCATTTTTGCCGCCATAGGGTGTACAGCAGGAATCATCCCCCACCTTCTTGCCACGGTGCTTGGGTTAGCTGCTGTGATGCATACAAGCGCATTGGCGTTTTCGATTTTGAAGTACGCGGGTGTTGCCTACCTTTTTTACGTTGCCTACGCTACCTTTAAAGATAAGTCTGCCTTTGTTGTCGATTCGAGCTTCGCTAAAACGCCTTCAGTTGTGCTTGTAAGGCGCGCATTTTTAATGAATATTTTGAACCCGAAGTTGACGATTTTCTTTCTCGCGTTTTTACCTCAGTTTGTTAATCCTGTTGAATACCTGCCTATGGCACACCTGTTGGTTTTGAGTGCGGTGTTCATGTTGATGACACTTGTGGTTTTCGTTGCTTACGGTTTCTTGGCGCATGCATTTAGGCGCTTGGTTATTGAATCGGCGACCGCGCAGGCTATGCTCCGATATGGTTTTAGCGCTGCGTTTGCCGGGCTTGGCGCAAAGCTGGCGGCAACTGAAAAGTAGCGATGGCGATTGATGGTATTTTGGTTGTTGAGAATTCAATCGCGGCTTCATTTGCAGAACGCTTTGTTGCGTGTGCTGGATTGCAGTCAGGCGTTAAAAAGGCAAACTAGGCCAATTGACGCACTTGTTGCGAAGATTAAGAAGCGTATTCGATAATATGCAAAAGGCTATTGTTGGTTTTCATCAAGATGAAAAAGCGGATTGGGTGGCAGAGCTTGAGTGCGGGCACAATCAGCATGTGCGCCATGACCCGCCTTGGCAGAATCGACCTTGGACAACTACTGAAACGGGGCGGTTAGGCGTTATAGGGCGCCTGTTGGGTTGTAAGAAATGTGACAATGGAGAACAAAAAGACAATTGCTAGAGTTTTCTCATGTGGTCATTTGAATCTCGATTGCATATTCTGTGTAAGTGTCGTTTTTGAATTCAACTCGTATGAATGAAAAGTTTGGAACTAAGGTCATCGTAAGAAATCTTTCTGCGAATGGCCTTTGGTAGACATTGATCTTGCTATGGACTCCATCTGCCTCCCTGTCCGATACCCCTTAATTTCAAGCGTTGTAAAACAGAGATAATTCGGTAAGACATTCCATGCCAACCATATTTACTCACGCTGTAGTACCAATCGCCGCAGCCATATTGCTCGACAAAAAACAAATTTCTGCTCCTCTGATTGTCGTGGGCATTCTCGCGGCGATGGCGCCTGATGCTGATGTTATTGCCTTCGGACTTGGCATTGAATATGCCCACGAGCTTGGCCATCGAGGGGCTTCGCATTCAATCTTCTTTGCTCTGCTCCTAGGTCTGATGGCGATGGCGCTTCACAAGCTTTTAAAGGTTGGAAAGTTGCTTGCGTTTGGTTTTGTGTCTGGTTGCGCAGCAACGCATGGGTTTCTCGATATGTTCACTAACGGCGGCCTAGGTGTAGCGTATTACTGGCCTTGGTCGAATGCGCGGCATTTTTTCGCGATGCGACCGATTGAAGTTTCACCGATAGGCATTGCAGCTTTCTTTTCCGAAAGAGGAGCGAAGGTGATTGTCAGCGAATTGATATGGGTGTGGGCACCATTGCTATTGCTGTCTACAATTGGGGCGAAATTCTTGAAAAAGTGATAACCATGTATATTCAAACCACTAGTCAACTACGCGCGCTGTACCCTCCTGCGAAAGAGCGGTCATTAAAGAAGCAAATTTCTCGCTTAGACGAGTATTGCCAACGCTTTATTGCACTGTCGCCTTTTGTGGTGTTGGCAAGTAGTAGCGACGCTTTTGCGATGGATGCTTCGCCGCGTGGAGGTGTCCCTGGCTTTGTGAAAGCGTTAGATGAGCATACGTTGCTGATTCCAGATGCGCTAGGTAACAACCGACTCGATTCTTTAGAAAATATTGTGCGAACCGGCAAGGTTGGGTTATTGTTTCTTATTCCGGGCGTCGACGAAACACTTCGCATTAACGGCACGGCAATTTTATCTACTGCAGCGGAACATATAGACTTTTTTTCCGCTGAGAAGCATCGCCCTCGATTGGTCATCGAAGTGAAGGTTGTTGATGCTTATCTTCATTGTGCGAAGGCGCTTATGCGTTCAGCGCTCTGGTCGCCTAATTCATTGGTTGAGCGCTCTATATTGCCGACAATGGGCGAGATGATTAATAGCCAAAGTGGAGGAAGCGCGGCTGTCGAGACTCAGGAGGAAATGGTGGCTCGATACAAGTTGGAGCTATAGGCCTTTTGTTTATACCGAAAGGCCAATGGTGTAATCTTGTCGTTTCTAAACACTTACTTCTCATTGAATGAACCAAGAACCAACCTTCAAACGCCTGCAAGCAGCCGACATCGATTTCTTGCATGGCCTTTGCGAAGCGACGATGCGCCCCTATGTTGAATCGACCTTTGGCGCATGGAACAGTGAAGCGGTGCGCGCGGGCTTGTTAGAGGGCTTAAAGGCTGGTGGCTTTCGCGGCATTTACTTGGGCGATGAGCGCATCGGTGCTTTCGCAATCGAGCACCACGGTAGCCATATCCAAATTGAGCAACTTTTCATTCAAAAAGAGTTTCAGAATAGAGGCATTGGTGCGCAATTGGTGCGGGCAACGATTGGCCAAGGGCAGGCCCGAGGCAAGCCTGTGCGTTTGCGTGTGCTGGCATCAAACCCATCGAAGCGTTTGTACGAACGACTTGGGTTTTTGGTGGTTGAGCAAACGCCTCAGCGTTTCTTTATGGAATACCCTGCGCCTACATTGCAGTAAGTTCAGTAGGAGTAGGCTTTAAGCGACTTTCCTCATGTAGCCATAAGCTATATTCGATCGGTTTGTGCCTTGCTCTTCGTAGCGGGTTTTCGCCTGTGCGAGAAGATCGATTTTGAGTTCAGCGCGCTTAGCATGGGTGTAGTTGTAAAGCCGTGCATTGTTTTCGCCAAAGATCGTGGTTTTGATTGGGCCGTCTGCTGCACCCAGTGGAGCAAAATCATATTTCTTTTGCATGTCTTCCGGAATTTCAAGGCGGCGCATGGCTTCGATTTGCCATTGCGGTGAGCCTGTCCAGATCGCATCGGTACCCCAGACCACTCGTTCAACGCCTAGGCCTTTAATGAGGGTGCCCAGCATAAATGCGGTGAGCTTAGGATTGGCGACTGTGCTTTGGGCGAAGATCTGGCCTAAGTCTCCATACACATTGTTCACGCCAAATTTTGCGGGAATTTCTGCTAAATCATTGACCCATTCCACTCGACCACTTTGTTCGACTTGGCCCCACGCATCTTCAACGCGACCACCACCACCAAAACGATAGGCGGAGTGGTAAATGATGAAGTTTAGTTGAGGCCAGTCTTTGGCGGCTTTGCCGACGTCGCTGACGTTACAGAAATCGAGTAGTTGCGGAAACTGTTTTTCGGTGCTTGGTGGGAATAGACCCTTGTGGACGCAAACATTTTTGATGCCTGCTTTCACAGCCCTTTCGTAGTAAGGGTAGGCGAGTTTTTCATCGTCCATACGCCAAGGCCATTTGGCCATTGGTTTGTTGGTGTTATCGCCGATTGTGTAGCCTTTGATCGAATCGGGTTTTAGCTCAGCCAATTCGCGCTCAAATTTCTCTAACGCGCCGGTAACACCCGGTGTAAAAATAAGATGAGCCATGGCGCGTTTGCTACCACCTGCGATTGAGTTGATGTTGGCACGTGCATCGCGTTTTTGCTCGTTCGTAAGGAACCAATCAATAGGTTCGAACGATGCAGAGCCGCTGACTAGAGCGACTTTTGTATCAGAATCTAAAAACACTTCCTTAAAGTAATTGGCGAACTTTAAATCTTCGAGTGTTTGCTCTTTGCCAACCAAGGCAGGGTTCCAACCAGCTTTGCCGACTGCTTCGCGGCCGCGAACGAAATTCGCAAGGCGGGTTTTGTCGTGCAAGAAGTGGGTGTGCATGTCCATAATGAACTGGCCTGACAGCGCCGTTGCGCGTTCCTTCGCCAATTCTGGTGTGGCTGCTTCAGCCCTTGAGACTCCAAACATGGGTCCGTAGGTATCGTTCATGGCAAGGAAGGCTGCTGCCATACCTGATGATGTTTGAAAGAAGCGACGACGCGAGATGCCTTGATGTTTGGCTAACTCGCTGCCGTAAGCCTTTAGTCGAGTCTCAAACTCTTTTTGCTTTGCCGTCTGAGCAGTCGGCATAAATTCTTCGCTTGAGATTGAACGAGTTGGAATTGGCGAGCGGAAGCGCAATTCATCGGCAAAGCAAACTTGCGTAAGTTCATCGGCGGTAAGCTGAATAGGCATGAGTGTTCCCCTCTTTAGGCGAGGTGCTTTTTGAAATGCGCAACTGTGCGTTCCCACGATAGCTTCGCAGCGGGTTCGTTAAACCTAGGTGTTGAGTTGTTGTGGAATCCGTGCTGCGTGCCAGGGTAGGTATGAACTTGGTGTGTAATGTTGTTTGCTTTGAGCGCTGTTTCGAAAGCAGGATACATTGAGTTAATGCGCTCATCGTTTTCAGCAAGATGGCATACCAACGGTGCCTTGATATTGGCGACAGAATTAGCATCTGCGGCCGGGCCGTAGTAGGGTGCACCCGCTTGCATATCAGTACCCAAGCTGGCGGCCAAAAAGTTGACTACGCCACCGCCGTAGCAAAAGCCCGTAACTCCGAGCTTGCCAGTTGAGCGGCTATGGGCTTTGATGAACTTGGCGCTGTTCAGCATATCAATGCGCAGTTTCGATTGATCGAGTTTGGCTTGTAGATCTCTGCCGTCATCATCATTGCCGGGGTAGCCGCCGACTGGGAAAAGCCCGTCAGGTGCGAGCGCTATGAAGCCTTCGAGTGCTGCTCTGCGTGCGACATCCTCAATATACGGGTTTAAGCCGCGATTTTCATGAATTACCAAAACTGCAGGGAAGGGGCCGGCGCCTGCCGGTTGCACAATGTAGCCTCGCATAGTGCCGGAGTTACCGCCGGGCGAAGGGTAGGTGATGTAGTTTGCTTTGATCCGTGCATCTGTAAACGATACGGTTTGTGCTTGCACGTAGCGAGGTAAAAGCGCCTGGGCCATTAGAAGGCCAGAGCCGCTTACTATGGCAATTGCAGACGCTCTACTGAGGAATTCACGGCGATCGATTTTGCCGTGGCAATACTCATCGTATAAATCGTAAACCCTTTGATCTATTTCTATTTGGGTAATGCCAGTATCGTTCATTCTTATCTCCTAGGCTGGTTTGAAGGCTTGATCAACTATTATCGTTAATAGAAGAATATTCATTAATTGAGGAGAAATAAAGTGTTTTTAAAGAGATTTTTGTCTTATGGGTTTGCAGTTGCGCTGTTATTACCGGCATTTGGTTCTGCACAGGCTCAAGTCAAGCCGTCTCGTACCGATATTGGTATCGACAATCCAACTTCTGCCCTTTACATCGGGAATAGCTTTTTTTATTACAACAACAGCATGCATGGTCATGTTACGAACTTATTGAGGTCGGCTGACGATAAATATCGCTTTCGCTCGGTTTCGGCAACGATTAGTGGTTCGGGCTTTGATTGGCATGATGTGGAATCGTATTTCCGTCCGAAAGCGTTAAGTTCTTATAGTTTCGACGCCAAAAATAATATTGTGTTTAACAAGCTTGAGCGTTTGTTTGATGTGGCGATCATGATGGATTGCAGCCAATGCCCAGTGCATCCTGAGCTCAAAACGGTATTCAAAGAGTTTGCCAAGAAGCACGTTGATACGGTTCGAAAGAATGGTGCTAAACCGGTGTTCTTTATGTCCTGGGCCTATGCGGATGCGCCTGAGATGACACGAACATTGGCCGACGCTTATGTACAGGCTGGCAATGAACTCGACGTGTTTGTTATTCCCGCTGGCTTAGCGTTTGCTAAATCGATTGCTATCAAACCTGAATTGAATTTGTACGTGGCTGATTTGCGGCATCCGAGTATGGCGGGTACCTACCTTGCTTCCTGCGTGACGTATGCTTCACTTTTTAAGCGTTCACCGGTTGGTTTGAAATATACCGCTGGCTTAGATGAAGCGACTGCTGCACATTTGCAAAATGTGGCGTGGACCACTTACCAAGATTTTATTAGAAAATAAGCCAGCGATGACAAACTCAGACCTTCTTGATATCTATTATGCGGCGGTTAAGGCTGGCGATGCTGCGAAAATTGAACAATGCGTAGATAGTAGTTTGAGTTGAATTGGCAGGGCAGTGATTCAATTCCAGGGGCGGGCCGTTGGAAGGGTGTCGGTGCTTTTGCCGAACGATTAGCGCGGACAAGTTAGCGGGTGTTAACTGTTAGTTAGCTGGTCGGGCGATTGACTTCTAGGCCGAAGCCAGAAGGCAATCGCCGTCCAGCTTTTCTTAGCGGCGAGCTACTTGCCCGTCCCGCGGTTGGCCTAGGACTAATGTCCAGTACACTCCGTAAGGGTCGTCTTGGCGGGTACTAGCCGCCTTGGCAATTCCAAACTCGGTGAAACGCTCATCGATCATATTGACGCAATGGCCGGCGCTTAACAGCCAATCGCGGATCGCCTCTTCCAGTGAAGCCTGTCCTGCGGCGATATTCTCGCCGACTACTCGAAAACGATAGCCTTGGTCGACAACACGGTGATTCACCGCGCGACCTTGCATATCGTTATGATCGAAAAATAATTCTTTAGCCATGGCCTTTGAGTGCGACATGGCAGCTTGAGCTAATTGTGGGTTCCAGATAAGCGCAGGGCGCTTCGAAGGATCGGATCGCTTCGAAGTCGACACTTGGGTAAGCGTGGCTGTGTTTGATGCTGTATTCGAATTACTTGCTGAAGCACCAAGCATACCGCTCGCATCGCAGGTATCGAGTTTTGATCGAATGTTATTGATGAGCACGGCTGCTTGAGCAGCATATTCATCTGTAGAGGCAAAAGCGGAAGTGGTTTGAACGCCGCCCATTATTGTTACGAGCGTGAGAGCTAACTGTACTAACCGAACTAACCGACTACCATTTTTGGTATTTTTTAAGACGAGCACTGTACGTTTTCACACACATTCCCTGGCAAGTCTTGATTTATCTTTGTATGAACAGAAGGTTAAATTGCTTTAAGCGGCGGCACACGCACTGAAGGATGAAAGTAAAAAAGCGACCGATGAAAGGTCGCTTTTTGGTTTTTACCCTGCTTTTTAATCGATTAGCGAAACGAAGGTAATGCTTATGATTTCAAACCGAGCACATCTTGCATATCGAAAAGGCCGGTTTTATGGGCTGCTAGAAAACGGCAGGCCCGCACACTACCAATGGCATAATTTGCCCGGCTACTAGAGCGATGAGTGATTTCAATGCGCTCGCCTGTACCAGCAAACATTACCGTGTGGTCACCAACAATATCGCCACCGCGAATGGTTGCAAAGCCGATGCTCGATGGGTCGCGTTCGCCAGTAACACCTTCGCGGGCAAAGACGCCAACTTCTTTAAGATCGCGCCCTAAAGCCTTAGCAACGACTTCGCCCATTTTTAGTGCGGTACCAGACGGTGCATCGACTTTATGCCTGTGGTGGGCTTCGATGACCTCGATGTCATAGCCGGTAGACAGTATTTTTGCTGCGACTTCTAGCAATTTAAAGGTAACGTTGACGCCAATACTCATATTTGGTGCGAAGACAACACTAGTTTTCGTAGCGGACTGGGAAATTTGTGCTTTTTGTTCATCGTTAAAGCCAGTGGTACCAATCACAACTTTGATGCTATGGGTTGCGCAGTAGGCCAAATTACCTAAGGTTGCTTCCGGACGAGTAAAGTCAATAAGTGCATCAGCGCCTTTGAGGGCTTGCTCAATGTCTGCTGTCACGGCAACGTTGGTCGAAAAGCCGAGGGTTTCACCCGCGTCCTTTCCGATTGCGGGGCTAGAAGCCACTTCGAGTGCACCGCTAAGTTGCATGTCTCCGGATTGATGGATTGCATCGATCAACATTTTTCCCATACGACCGGCAGCACCGGCAACGGCGATTTTCATCATTTATGAACCCACTTTGCGGGATGTCGACGGAGTTGGGCCAGACGGTACTGCCTGTGTGGGAAGTTCATCTGCTTCGATGACCGCAACTTTTGCATCTTTAAAGCGAATCACTACGCGCTTTAAGTCGCTGGTCCCGTTGGCAAACTGGTGTCGAAATACATAATCCCAGCGGTCAGCGTTGAACACAGGTGTCAATAATGGTGCACCGAGAGCGAATTTCACTTGCTGCTGTGACATTCCTGCTGTTACCTGGGCTAGCATTTCTTTTGTGATGTAGTTGCCTTGCGGAATATCAACTCTGTGAGCTTGAAAAATTCCGGTTTTATTTGGGTCGTTAGACTGACAACCAACTACCAACAAGCCGAGGCCAATTGTTGAAGCCAGTGACAGCAACCGCATAGCACTGCCGGAAAATAATGTATTAGTCATGGTGATTACTGTGTTAATTCGCTGTGGTGTGGCTTTTGAAATAAGGCAAAACGGGCTTTTTTAGCACCAAACCCTATATGATACGTAAAAGCGATTTCGCACCGGTATCGATTACCTATTTTGCAAGCCCTTGAATATGACAAGCACCACCGAACTAAAGAACAGCGGCCTAAAAGCCACGTTACCAAGGCTCAAGATCTTAGAGGTTTTTCAGCAAGGAAAGCAGCGCCATATGAGCGCCGAAGACGTGTTCAAGATTCTTTTGATCGACGACGCAGATATTGGGTTGGCAACCGTTTATCGAGTGCTCACCCAGTTCGAGCAGGCAGGCATACTGAAACGAAGTAATTTTGAATCAGGCAAAGCCGTTTTCGAGCTAGAGCAGGGCGCACATCACGACCATTTAGTTTGCCTGCAGTGTGGCAGGGTGGTGGAATTTATGGATTCTGAGATTGAAAAGCGTCAGCAAAAAATCGCCAAAGATCATGGTTTTTCTTTGCAAGATCACGCCTTATCTTTATACGGTAACTGCCTAACTTTAAACTGTGAGCATCGCAATGCCCCTTAGTAGATTGATTCCCCCGGCTGAAGGGATTTTCGATGAGATGTTTGCCGGCCACACCATTGACGAATTACGCGGGCATTACAACCCTTATCGAGATTGGCTTAAAGGGGTGTCGGCCGATACTTTAGAAAGTAAACGAGCCGAGGCCGATTTAATTTTTCGTCGCATTGGAATTACGTTTTCGGTGTACGGAGATGAAGGCGGTACGGAACGGCTTATTCCTTCTGATGTTGTACCGCGCATTATTGCTGCCAAAGAATGGGCGGTTCTTGAAAAAGGCTTGGTGCAACGGGTAACTGCCATTAATCGGTTTCTTGCTGACATTTATCACGGGCAGGAGATTTTGAGAGCGGGTTTGATTCCTGAGCGCCAAATTTTAGCTAACGATCAATTCTCTGTGCCAATGATAGGTTTGCGTTTGCCGCACGATACCTACGCACATATTATTGGAGTTGATATTGTTCGCCACAATGATGGCGATTTTTATGTGCTTGAAGATAACCTTCGAGTGCCATCAGGCGTGTCTTATATGCTGAGCAATCGCAAAATGATGATGCGTTTGTTTCCTGATTTGTTTGCGCGCTACCAAGTGAGGCCGGTTGAGCACTACCCTGCCTTGTTGTTGCAAACATTACGGTCAGCTTGCGAAATTGATAACCCAACTATTGTGCTACTGACGCCTGGGCGTTTTAACAGCGCTTATTTCGAACATACCTTTCTGGCGCAGCAAATGGGTATTGAGTTAGTCGAAGGGCAGGATTTGTTTGTGCGTGATGGTTTTGTATATATGCGTTCCACTTCCGGGCCTCAAAGAGTTGACGTAATCTATCGACGTTTGGACGATCAGTTCTTAGACCCAATAGCGTTTCGACCAGATTCGATGTTAGGTGTGCCGGGTTTGATGGCCGCGTATCGCCTAGGCAATGTGGTTATTTCTAACGCGATTGGCACCGGTGTCGCTGACGATAAGTCGATTTACCCTTATGTACCTGCAATGATTAAGTTTTATTTAGGTGAAGAGCCGATACTGAAAAATGTACCGACTTGGCAGTGCCATAAGAGCGATGATTTGAAATATGTACTTGACCATTTGCCGGAACTTGTGGTGAAAGAAGTGCATGGGGCCGGTGGTTATGGCATGTTGGTTGGGCCAACAAGTTCGAAAGAAGAGATTGCAACTTTTAGAAAAGTTCTAGAAGCAAACCCTTCGAACTACATTGCACAACCTACTCTTTCTCTTTCTACTTGCCCCACATTTGTGGAAGAAGGTGTTGCCCCCCGGCATATCGATTTGAGACCCTTTGTGCTCGTGGGTAGAGATGTTCGTATGGTGCCGGGCGGTCTGACCCGTGTGGCTTTGCGAAAAGGTTCGCTGGTTGTGAATTCATCGCAAGGTGGTGGCACCAAAGACACTTGGGTGGTTGAAGATGTTGTTAAAGGCGGAGGCGCTGAATAATGCTTTCAAGAGTCGCTTCACATTTATATTGGATGAGCCGCTACCTTGAGCGCGCTGAAAACATGGCACGCATTTTGGATGTTGGCCAATCGATTGCTCTACTTTCAGGGAGCAATAAAGAAAGCGCTGAACAAGCTGCTGCCGAACCATTAGTCATAACCGATACAGTGAGAGAGTTCAAAGAAACCGGTAAGGCATTGACGATGGAAAACGTCACCCGATTTTTGGCGTGGGATAGCCAGTTGTCGTCTTCAATTGCCAATTGTATTGAGTCTTGCCGTGAGAACGTACGTGCAGTGCGTGGCTCTGTCACTTCTGAGATGTGGGAGAGTATTAACGATACTTGGTTGCAGTTACAAAAAAAGCGTAAGGCAACTGCTTTGCCAATCGATGCTGGTTTTTTTGATTGGGTGAAGGAGCGCTCTCACTTGTTTCGCGGTATTAGTTTTGCGACGATTCGGCGTGACCAGCCGTACCGATTTATACGTATTGGTACGTTTATTGAACGGGCTGACAATACCGCTCGAATCTTGTCGGTAAAGCAAGGTGGCGTTGGCTCTGGCGGCGATGATGTTGGCAGTTACTATCGATTGAGTGCCGTGTTGCGATCGGTATCAGCGCTAGAAGCGTACCGAGATACCTATCGTGATTCGATTGAAGATAAGCGAGTGGCAGAGCTGCTTGTGTTTGATAAAACATTGCCGAGGTCATTGTGTTTTTGTTTTGATGAAATTACAAGTATTTTGGAAGAGTTGCCAGAAACGCCCGCCAAATTAACTCGCCGTTTGGCTGCTGACGTTCATGCAAGGCTGAAGTATGGTGATGTCGACGAAGTTTATGCTTATGGGTTGAATGAGTTTTTGGAATTGTTTTTAAAAGATAACGTTCGACTTGGCGAAGCGCTGCAGACGAGTTATTTCGAATTGAAGTAATACCGAAAAATGCAAAGAAAGAAGCCCTTATGTTGCTAACAGTTACCCATACCACTCGATACCAGTATGCCGAACCGGTAGCTCGTAGCACGCAGTATATTCGCTTATCCCCGATCACTTCGAATCGCCAGCAGGTACACAAATGGGATGTAAAGCTGCCGGTTGAATCGGTGACGATGAAAGATTCGTTTGGTAACCATACTCATGTCTTAACCTACGATAAACCTCATGATTCGATTGAGATTCAAGCGCGCGGTCAGGTGGAAGTGAACTCGGTTGATGAAGGCGAGCCCGCTGGTAGCGTGAACCCTATGGTGTTTTTGCGGCGAACTCTACTCACACAGGTTGACGCTGAGATTTTAGAGTTTATTGCGCCTTTTCGGGCGATGGTGAAATCAAGGCCTCTCATGGGCGTGACGGAGCTGATGGGTGCTGTTCTTGAGAAGATGCCGTATACGGCTGGCTCTACTTCGGTCGAAACTACGGCTGCGCAATCTTTTGCGTTGGGCAAAGGTGTTTGCCAAGACCACAGCCATGTATTTCTGGCTTGTTGTCGCGAATTACAGGTACCTGC
>JAYWIG010000098.1:0-14572 GCA_043789035.1 Betaproteobacteria bacterium | reverse complement strand
AAGAAGTGCCGATTCCATTTGGGCCATACTTGGCTGGCGCAGGGTTTTTAACACTTTATTTCAGCCAACCTTTGGGGCAATTGTTTGGCTTCTGAGGTAACACCCCAAAGGCGACCATTCATTGTTGCCATTACGGGCGGCATCGGTAGCGGTAAAAGTACAGTTGCCAAACTATTCGTTTCCCGAGGCATCGAAGTGATTGATAGCGATGCATTGGCGCACGCTCTCACTTTGCCCGGAGGCATAGCGATCCCCGCCATTAGCGCTGCGTTTGGTCCTAATTTCATAGATGCCGATGGCCGAATGAATCGAGCTGCAATGCGAGAGCTAGTGTTTTCAGACGCGGCGGCGAAAATTAAGCTTGAATCGATTCTTCATCCATTGATTAGAGCCGCAAGCGCCCAAGCTATGGCTAGTGCGGCCATAAAATCTCCCTACGTCATGGTTGATATTCCTCTGTTAGTAGAAACCGCGCAAAATGAAGATAGCTGGGCAAAACGAGCGAACAGAGTTTTGGTAGTCGACTGCCCGGTTGACTTGCAAATACAACGAGTGATTAGCAGAAGTTTAACCACCCAAAGAAAAGCGATGACTCTTTCAGAAGTACAAACAATCATTGCAAAGCAAGCTCCTCGCGAGGCAAAACTTGCCCTAGCAACTGACGTTATCGTCAACGATAAAACGGCAGATGAGCTGCCCTCGCAAGTACAAGCCCTTCACAATCTATATTTGCGTTTGTCAAGAGCCGCAGTTTAAGCCACAATCCAGCAACTCATACAAGTTGTTAGCAAGATTAGTGGCGTGATTCTTTACGAATATCCCCTCAACGAACGTATCCGAACGTTACTCAGGCTCGAAGATCTTTTCGAGAAGCTAGATTTCTTCGCGCGTCGTGAACACGCCCTGGATCATCACGTCGCATTGGTGACTCTATTCGACATCATGGATGTTGCGGCGCGTGCTGATTTAAAGTCAGATTTGATGCAAGAACTTGATCGACAGCGCACATCACTGATGGGCTTCAGAACTAGCCCAGATGTATCGGTCGAAGCGCTTGACCGAGTGCTTAAACAAATCGATGATGCCTGGAACGGATTGAACTCCATCACAGGCAAGACCGGCCAACACATTCGCGACAACGAATGGTTGATGAGTATTCGTAGCCGAACAATCATTGCTGGTGGCGCCTGTGAGTTCGATATTCCTTCCTACTATGCCTGGCAAAATCGCAGCACTGAGGCGCGGCAGTCGGATATAGCTGCATGGGCAGCACCACTTCGTCCATTACAAGATTCATTAAGCATTGTCCTAAAGCTTTTGCGAGAAAGCGCTCAGCGTTCGATGGCTGTCGCAACAAACGGCGGCTTTCAGCAGCCATTGCAAGGTAAGGTTTACCAAATGGTTCAGGTGCGAATCGACCCAACGCTCAATGCCATACCGGAAGTAAGCGCCAACAAGTATTTACTCTGGGTGCGTTTAACCACCCAAGATGGCGATCTCCGCCCAAAGCCGTATGATCAAACCGCTGAGTTTGAGATCGCGGTCTGCAACCTCTAGTTCTCGGCTCTCGATCATGACGAAAGTACTCACCGTAACCTGCCCGCAATGCAAAGGTAAGTCCATTTACGCCCCGAGCAATGCCTATCGCCCGTTTTGCTCAGAGCGGTGCAGGCAAATCGATTTAGGCGCTTGGGCATCCGATCAATACGTCGTAGCGGGCAGCAAAGGCTTGGACGCGGATTTGATGAGTGAAGATGAGAACAACGCTGGACCATCTATTCAATAAAAGCGAAACTTGGCACAGATAACTGCCTAGATGCAGCATCGAGCAGCGCGCCTGGAAGAAGTACGAACTGGGCACCTTTATCGGCCTTTGCAAGGGCCTCCCCTACAGTACTCGCAACAACCGCAAACGGGTAATTGCAAACATCAGGAACATTGCCCCAAAAAACCCGACCTGCGCACTGCTCAGCAAAACTCTCCGCGTGAGCATCACTTACCCAAAGCCGCGCAATACCCAACCAGGCTTTAGACTCTAAAAAAACTTGGCTGAAATCAGCCTCATTCAAATCCGGTCGATGCAGCACCAAGCCCTGATGGGCCTCCAATGGTAGCGTCACTTCAAGCGACCAATCACTAGGCAACCGAAGCCAATCGATTGGCGGCAAAGATGCAGGTAGAGCAGGGGTGATAGCCTCTAAGGTGTCAGTCGGATAGTGCCAATGCAAAGCTTGTTTTTCCTTCGACTGCGGCTCGCCTTGCCAGCGCAATACCTTTTGGAAGTGAAGCCTCACATGCGCGTGCGGGTATTTAAATACTCGCACCACCCACGGCACACTTAGCTGAACATCGATATCAAGCTCTTCAAACAATTCGCGCTTGAGCGCCTGCTCAACCGTTTCACCTTCTTCAAGCTTGCCACCAGGAAACTCCCACCAACCACCATAAGGTTTGTCTGCGGGACGTTGACCGAACAGAGCAGCACCATCTTCGCGAATGAGGACACCAACGGCTACCTCGGTGTATTTCACTGGCTTACTTCGCTTTAGTTTTGCTTGGCTTCGGTTTTGCGGCTCCTGGTTTTGCGGCTCCTTTAGGCCCTGCCTGAATCCTACCGGCGTAATCTTTCGCAAACTGCCAAGCCACTCGACCTGAGCGCGAACCACGCTCTAAAGCAAAGCGTAGAGCATCGCCTCTGGCCTCTTCGGCATCTGTCACGCCAAAGTGCTTCAGCCAATGCGCAACGATATCCAAGTAATCGTCTTGCGGAAATGGATAAAAAGAAACCCACAAGCCGAAACGCTCAGAGAGAGAAATTTTTTCTTCGACTGACTCACCATGGTGAATCTCGCCATCGGATTGCATCTTGGCTTGCAAGTTGTCACTCATGTACTCTGGCACGAGGTGACGGCGATTAGATGTTGCATAGATCAGCACGTTATCGCTCTGAGCGCTAATCGAACCGTCGAGCGCTACCTTCAATGCTTTGTAGGTACCTTCGCCTTCTTCAAACGAAAGATCGTCACAGAACACAATGAACTTTTCCGGACGTCCAGATACTAAATCAACGATGTCTGGCAAATCGACCAAATCATCTTTATCAACTTCGATCAGCCGCAAACCATCTTTATGAAAGGCATTCAAGCAGGCTTTGATCAACGACGATTTTCCTGTTCCACGTGAGCCAGTCAGTAAAACATTATTGGCAGGCACACCACGCACAAATTGCCGAGTGTTTTGCTCAATCGCTTGTTTTTGGTCGTCGACGTTTTTTAAGTCGGAGAGCTTAATGCTAGAAATATTTGGCACCGGCTGCAACCAAGCTTGGCGGCCTAAACCGGTGGCTTTGACGCGCCAACGAAACGCTACGGCACTATCCCAATTAGGCGCAGCCGTAGAAGGGAGTAAATTTTCAACTCGGCTCATCAGCGCTTCAGCGCGCTTGGCAATGTCTTTAAAGTCGTTTAGAGAAAACACAATTAGGATCGATAGTCTGCGTTAATAGAAACATAGTCATGCGACAAATCACATGTCCACACGGTAGTTGATGCATTGCCGCGATTAAGCTCAACACGCACGGTAATTTCACTTTGCTTCATCACTCGTTGGCCATCAGCTTCTTGATAGGCAGGGTTACGACCGCCTGATTTGGCAACCAGCACATCGTCCAGATACAAATCGATTCGGCTCACGTCAAGATCTGCAACACCTGCATAACCTATTGCCGCCAGAATGCGCCCAAGATTAGGGTCGGATGCAAAGAACGCTGTTTTGATTAATGGAGAATGAGCAATCGCATACGCAATTTGCGAAGCTTCCGCGACATCTCTTGCATTATCAATTTGCACCGCGATAAATTTCGTCGCACCTTCACCGTCACGAACAATCGCCTGAGCAAGTTGCTGAGCCACTTCGATGACCGCAGTGCGTAGCACCTCAGCATCAACGCCCGACTCACAATTCACACCCGATGCGCCGGTAGCCATCAAAATGAACGAATCGTTAGTCGATGTATCTCCATCAATAGTGATGCGGTTAAAGCTCGCATCAGCAGCATCTTTTACCCAACGTTGCAAAACTGTTTGAGACACCGCAGCGTCAGTTGCAATAAAGCCCAGCATGGTGGCCATATTGGGACGAATCATCCCAGCACCTTTTGAGATGCCCGTCACCGTAATAGTTTTGCCCTGAATGTTCACCGTGCGTGAAGCCGCTTTAGGCTGCGTATCGGTGGTCATAATGGCTTGCGCCGCATCGCCCCAAGCGTCGTTCTTCAGCGCTGCAATGGCACGCGGTAAACCATCAATAATTTTCTGAATAGGCAACTGCTCAAGAATCACGCCGGTCGAAAAAGGCAAGATTTGTTCGGGTTTACATTTAAGCAACGTAGCTAGTGCTTCGCAGGTTCTTCGCGCATTGGCCATGCCTTGCGTGCCGGTACCCGCGTTTGCATTGCCGGTGTTCACTACCAAGGCTCGAATGCCGGAGCCCTGCTTAGCGTCTTGCGCTATCTGCAAATGTTCACGGCATAAGGTTACCGGTGCTGCGCAAAACCGATTCAAGGTAAACACACCAGCGGCATTGGCCCCTTCTGGCAATCGAATAATTAAAAGATCTTTGCGATTAGCTTTTTTAATGCCCGCTTCGGCAATTCCAAGCTCTAAGCCAGCAACAGCAGAAAGGTCGCCGGGTTGCGGCAATGGAAGATTAACTGGCATAAAGGAAACCTACAAAAACAAAACGGAAAAGTTCACCTTTGACGCAAACTCTTAACTCAGCTTACCGTGACACTGCTTGTACTTCTTACCAGATCCGCAAGGGCAAGGATCGTTACGACCAATTTTGTCGCCATAACGCTCAAACGGCTTCACTACAGCCTGCTCCATACGGGCTGGGGCGTTCAGAGCAGCCAGAGCCATGGCTTCTGGATCATCGCTCTCTGGCACCGCAGCGGTATCAAAATCAGCGTGCGTATAACTGACATTCGAGTAGTTGTTTTCAAGCTGCTCTTCAACCTGCTCAATTTGTTCGGCCGATTGAATCTTCACTGTCATCAATAAACGTAACGCTTCAGAGCGAACCTTTTGCTGCATCAATTGAAACAAATCAAATGATTCACGTTTGTATTCTTGCTTAGGGTTCTTCTGGGCATAGCCGCGCAAATGAATACCTTGGCGCAAATGATCAAGTGACGACAGATGTTCACGCCAGTTTTGATCGATGGTTTGTAAAAGCACCGAACGCTCGAAACCACCAAACGCTTCTTTTCCGACTAGTTCAACCTTAGCTTTGTATTGCTCATCAGCCGCGCTGATCAACATTTCTAGCAAGCCCTCATCAGACATCTCCGGATTGTCTTTCAGCTTTTGCGTCAATGGCACATTCAATTGCCATTCAGTTTCAAGCGTTTTTTCAAGCCCCGTTACATCCCACTGCTCTTCGATCGCCTCAGCGGGTACGTGAATACGGAACAAGTCAGTAAACACTGCATGACGCAATTGCGTCACACGCTCAGTCATATCTTCAGTTTCTAAGAAAGCGTTTCTATCACCATAAATGATTTTGCGCTGCTCATTGGACACGTCATCGTATTCAAGCAACTGCTTACGAATATCGAAGTTACGTGCTTCCACTTTGCGTTGTGCAGATTCAATGGAGCGAGTGACCATGCCCGCTTCTATCGCCTCGCCATCAGGTAGCTTCAAGCGATCCATAATCGCTTTCAATCTATCGCCTGCAAATATCTTTAGCAATGGGTCTTCCATCGACAGATAAAAGCGAGATGAACCCGCATCACCTTGACGGCCTGAACGACCACGAAGCTGGTTATCGATACGGCGTGACTCATGGCGCTCGGTACCAATGATGTGCAAACCACCCGCTTTGAGAACCTCGTCGTGAAGAGCATTCCACTCTGCAGGTGCCGTTTGCCCTGGCTCCAACTCTAATTTGCCACCCAAGACGATGTCGGTACCACGGCCAGCCATGTTTGTCGCGATAGTGATCATTTTCGAGCGACCCGCTTGCGCGACGATTTCAGCTTCGCGTGCGTGCTGCTTAGCATTCAATACTTGATGGGGAAGTTTTTCTTTTTCCAACATCGATGCGATAAGCTCACTGGCTTCAATCGAAGTCGTGCCAACTAACACTGGCTGACCGCGTGTATAACAATCTTTAATATCGGCCAGGACCGCGTTGTTCTTCTCGCGAGCAGTACGAAAGACTTGATCTTGACGATCTTTACGCACCATCGCGCGATGCGTCGGAATCACAACGGTTTCTAAGCTGTAAATCTGCTGGAACTCATAAGCTTCTGTATCCGCCGTACCAGTCATACCGCCGAGTTTGTTATACATACGGAAAAAGTTTTGGAAAGTAATGGAAGCAAGCGTTTGGTTTTCTGGCTGAATCGCCACACCCTCTTTTGCTTCAACCGCTTGATGCAAACCATCAGACCAACGACGACCAGCCATTAAGCGACCGGTAAACTCATCAACAATGATGACTTCATTGTTTTGCACCACATATTGCTGATCTTTCAGGAACAAGGTGTGTGCGCGGAGCGCAGCCATCAAATGATGCATCAGCTGAATATTGGTTGCATCGTACAAACTCGCACCTTCCGGGAGCAACCCCATGTTGGTCAGAATTTGCTCAGCTTTTTCATGTCCGGCTTCAGAGATATGAATTTGGTGGGCTTTTTTATCAACCCAATAATCACCCGGTGGCTCAGGCTCGTTAGTCTTCGCCTCGTGCGTCATTTCCGTCATCAACGGCGGCACTGCATTGACACGCTGATAGAGCTCAGTGTGGTCTTCCGCCTGGCCAGAAATAATCAGCGGAGTACGAGCTTCGTCGATCAAAATCGAATCGACTTCGTCAACAATGGCGAAATTCAATTCACGTTGACGACGCTCCGCCACGGAATATTCCATATTGTCGCGCAGATAATCAAAGCCAAATTCGTTATTCGTGCCGTATGTAATGTCAGAGGCATAAGCAGCGCGCTTGGCTTCAGTGTCTTGCTGAGTGAGAATAACCCCAACCGATAAGCCTAGAAAGTTGTAGAGCCGCCCCATCCAAGCTGCATCTCGGCTTGCAAGATAGTCGTTCACCGTGACAACGTGAACGCCCTTGTCAGACAGCGCATTTAAGTAAACCGCGAGAGTTGCCGTGAGGGTTTTTCCCTCCCCGGTGCGCATCTCAGCAATTTTCCCAGAGTGCAGAACCATACCGCCAATGAGCTGAACATCAAAATGTCGCATCCCTAAGCAACGTTTGGCAGCTTCGCGGCAGATAGCAAATGCTTCTGGAAGGATTTCATCCAGTGATGCGCCTGCTGCGACTCTGGCCTTTAACTCTGGAGTTTTCTCTTTGATCTGATCGTCAGTCAAACCAATTAGAGACGGCTCAAGCGAATTAATTTTGGCAACTGTGCCGCTAAACGATTTAATTAGGCGCTCATTACGGCTGCCAAAAATCTTGGTAAGGAACCCTTGAATCATCTTGTAATCTTCACGCCAAAAAATGCAAAGCGCCCTATGCAGCAGCCATGCGTTAGTGCAGGAATGCTCCGGGCGAAACTTATGGAGTTTATCACGCTGGCAGGGGGCACCCCCCTGTCGACGCTTGCTTAACTTGCCGCTTAGGTGCCTGAATTACAGTGCTAAGCGGTTTTCAGGTTATTTCTTCGCGTACTCTCTACTGAAGTTGAAGCCAGATTGCAAGAACTTCAATGGGTCTTGAGCAACTTCACCAACTCGAACTTCGAAATGAAGGTGGGCACCGGTGGAACGTCCGGTTGAACCGACTTCGGCAATCTTTTGGCCTTGTTTAACGATATCGCCTTCTTTCACTAACAGCTTAGAAGCATGCGCATAGCGTGTGACTACGCCACCGCCGTGGTCGATATCGATGTGGTATCCGTAGGACGGGTGAGAACCAGAGGTAACGACTTGCCCACCGCCAGCAGCCAAGATTGGAGTACCGATAACGGCATTAAAATCAACGCCTTCATGCATTGCAGTTCGACCCGTAAAGGGGTCGCTGCGCGTTCCAAACTTTGAGCCCATAAAACCATCATTTAACGGATGGTTTGTCGGCAAGACCTTGGTACGGACTGTTTGCATCAGCATTTCCGACTCGACCAAGGCAAGATAATCCGCTCGGTCATCTAGTGTTTTAGTAATTTGGCTAATTGTTGCCGACATAGCATCAAGATGTGAACCTGATCGCACTGCATCGAAAATTGCCAAAGGTGCGGGCAAATACGGCCCCCCCGAACCAGGCTTAGCGCCGTTAGCAGCGGGTTTTGGCAAATCTGCAGGCTTAATACCAGTCATGGTGGCAACCCGCTCGCCGATGGCATCAATGCGGCTAATCTGAGCTTGTAGCTGCCCTAGCTTTGAGGCCAAAGCGTCAATATTTTGGCGAAAGAACTGATCTTTCTTTTCAACGTCTGTCGAATTGGCAAATGCAATTCCACCCGCAGCACCGCCACCAACCACGCTCTGCACCCAAGTTTGAACTTGAGGAATACGTGTATGCAACGCAAAGTTGACGGCGGCATAAGAAAGTACCCCGCTACTTAAACTAAAGGCAAAAACAATCGCACAGAAACCCATCATGACATGCTTGCGGGTAATTGTGATGGTTTTGGCTTTAGCCAATTTGGAATGAACAAAAATAATCTGCACTGAAATCTCTCCCGCCTATAGACATGGCCCTACGGTTAACTATCTGTAGGTACCATTGAAGAATGGCTTCAAATTCAAGCGATCTAAATAGATCTCCGTTAATTTATGTGCAATCGAAACTACCGACTGCACAACCGCAGCTTGTGGGCAAATGGCTAGGTGCCCAAAAAGACCTGCAAAAACTCGCTCCGATTTTGGCGGAGCTTTCGGTATATCAGAAAGAACTCGATAAGGCCCATCCGCTTTTAATGCTGAAGGCAATCTCTCTGAAAGACGATCTGTTAATAGTCACAACTCCTTCACCTTCGGTAGCGGCGAAACTGCGACAATCGACTCCATCGTTATTAGCGGCAATCAACGTTGCCTGTGAAATAAGTCCAGATACACGAGGACGCAAGGTTAATCGAATACGCTTCAAGCCGCAAATGGGGTTTTCCGGTGGAAGGCCGTATTCTGGGACAACGAAAGGCTCAGCGGCTGGCGCAAGCACCACTAGTCGGCCACGCTACGCGGTCGCCTTGCCAGCAGATTCCATTGCTATCGCAGAAAGTATCATTGAGCACTGCGAACACGATCGATTAAAGTTAGCGCTCACTCGTCTTCTAAATTTACAAAAAAAGAAGTCGCTACCCTCGAAGTAACGCCGTTCGTCAGACTGGCTGAATAGTCTTACGCAGCTGCCCAATCCATCGCAAATAATTTTGGTGCCGTTTTACGATTTGTAAAGGTTTCCCACGAAAATGCGGTTTCGTCCGCTAACAATGCCTTCAAAAGCATGTTGTTTAAACGATGGCCAGACTTAAAAGCAGTGTACGAAGCAAGTAAAGGTGCGCCTAATGTATACAGATCACCGATAGCGTCGAGTATTTTGTGCTTCACAAACTCATCACCAGAGCGCAAACCTTCGTCATTGAGCACCCGATATTCATCCATAACGATGGCGTTTCCGAAATTACCACCTTGTGCCAACCCCATAGAGCGCAGCGTTTCAACGTCTTGCATAAAGCCAAACGTTCTAGCCCGTGCAACATCTTTCACGAATGAAGTAGTCGCAAAATCTACTTCAACCGACTGCTCAGTCGAGTCGATCGCCGGATGTGCGAAATCAATTGAGAATTTCAACTTAAAGCCAAAGTGAGGGTCTAACCTCGCCCATATGTCGCCTAAGCGTACTTCTACTGGCTTTAACACACGGCAAAATCTCTTCAGCGCCGATTGCTCCACCACCCCTACAGACTGGATAAGAAAAACAAATGAACCAGCCGAACCATCGAGAATGGGAATCTCTGATGCACTGACATCGACAAAAAGATTATCGATACCAAAACCAGCCAAGGCCGACATTAAGTGCTCGATAGTGGCAACTTTCACATCCTTACCATCGCGCTGCTCTTCAGCCGTCAAAGTCGTGGCCATCGTTGTGTCAAACACTCGCAATGGCGAAGCCGCGACATCGACAGGTGGGTCGAAATCAATACGCCTAAAAACAATGCCTGTGTTCGGTGCGGCTGGCCTAAGCACTAAATCAACCCGTTGCCCAGAATGAACGCCAACGCCGACCGTCTTGGCTATAGCCTTCAGTGTTCGTTGGCGCATCATGAATTACAAGGCAGCGAGAACTGACTCTGCGTTTGACACTTCGAACTTGCCAGGGCCTTCAATGCTCAAGGACTTCACAACGCCGTTATCAACAATCATGGCGTAACGCTGTGAACGAACACCTAAACCGCGCGCTGTTAAGTCAAACTCTAAACCAGCCTTTTTGGTGAACTCTGCACTGCCATCGGCCATCATGCGAACCATACCCGCACTTTTTTGCTCACGTCCCCAAGCACCCATGACGAACGCGTCATTCACAGATACACACCAGATTTCATCAACGCCCTTAGCTTTCAGGGCATCAAAATGCTTCACATAACCAGGCACGTGCTGTGCTGAGCAGGTCGGTGTGAATGCACCGGGCAAACCGAAAATGACAATTTTCTTGCCTTTTACTAAATCGGCAACTTTGAACGCGTTTGGTCCAACTGAGCAGCCATTGCCTTCAACATCAAAAAACTCGAATAAGGTTGCATCAGGTAAGGTATCACCAGCTTTAATCATTTTGTTTCCTTTTTAATGAGAGTGGTATTTTAATCTGCTTGCTTACGCAGGAACGCCGGGATGTCATAACGATCAGTACCGCTCTGCTCAAGTGCTGCCACTTGATCTTGAGCACGTGGGTTACGCCAGATCGCCGGGATGTCCGTATTGACTGTCGAAGAGCCTGCAGCAAGACCGGCTGCATTGGCCTGCGCTTGATTGAAAATGCTACTCATTGAAGCGGCATTATCTGTACCCGTCTTCAGCATCGGCTGAGGCACAAGTTGCGGGCGCTTAACCACACGGCCTAAACCAGTAGCAATCACCGTTACTCGTAAATTGTCACCCATCTCTTCGTTACGTACTGTGCCATGGATAATCGTTGCATCGTCTGCCGTAAAAGCGCGAATGGTGTTTACCACAGTTTGCGTCTCGCGCAATTTCAAGGAACGGCTTGCAGTGATGTTCACGATCACGCCGCGCGCACCAGTCAGATCGACACCATCGAGCAAAGGAGATGCAACAGCTTGCTCAGCAGCAATGCGTGCACGATCTAGACCTGCAGCTTCGCCAATGCCCATCATCGCTTTACCTTGTTCGCTCATCACCGTGCGAACGTCCGCGAAGTCGACGTTTACAAGACCTGGCACATTAATAATTTCTGCGATGCCTGAAACGGCATTATGCAAAACATCATCAGCCATTTTGTAAGCATCTTCTTCGGTCAAATCCTCATCCATGTCGAGGAGCTTTTGATTCAACACAACAATAAGTGAATCTACATGGTTACCTAACTGCTCAAGGCCAGTATCGGCAATCTCCATCTTGCGCTTGCCCTCGAAATCGAAAGGCTTGGTGACAACGCCAACTGTCAGAATACCGAGCTCTTTGGCGATTTCGGCAACCAATGGTGAGGCACCGGTACCGGTGCCCTTACCCATGCCGGCTGTCAAGAACACCATATTGGCACCTGCAAGTGCGGCGCGAATTTCGTCTTTTGCAGCTTCTGCCGCAGCACGGCCAGCTTCAGGTTTAGCACCAGCGCCTAAACCTTGTGCACCTATCTGAATGATGTTTGTCGCACGTGAATTTTTCAACGCTTGAACATCCGTATTGAGCGCAATGAACTCTACACCTTGAACATTGCGATTCACCATATGGTTAACGGCATTACCGCCTGCACCACCTACACCGACAACCTTGATAATTGCGCCTACAACTTCATTTTCAATCATTTCGAATGACATAGAGCCTCCTAATATATAACGCTGGAACCGAAACTAAAATAAAAAACAAAACCAAATACAGAGTTAACTGCGGGTAAACTAAAAGTTTTAAAAATTACCCATAAACCATTCCTTCATGCGGCGCATTGTGTCGACAAATGATCCCGATTGCTGAGCAACCTTACGCCCTCTCATACCCTGATTCTTTGCTTCCTCAAGCAAACCCACTACTGTCGAAAATCTTGGGCTACGCACCATATCGGCAAGGCTGCCGTTATAAGTTGGTACGCCCACGCGAACTGGTTTTAAGAAAATATCCTCTGCCAATTCAACCATGCCTGGCATTAAACTTGTGCCTCCGGTAAGTACGACGCCAGAGGACAAAAGCTCCTCGAAACCAGATTCACGAATTTCTTGATGCACAAGCGAAAACAATTCTTCGATGCGCGGCTCAATCACCGCTGCCAATGCTTGGCGTGATAGTGAGCGAGGCTCGCGATCACCTAAGCCTGGCACTTCAAATTTTTCATTCGGATCGGCCAACGCCTGTTTAGCCATGCCGTAACGCAGCTTGATTTCGTCGGCATCTGGTGAAGGCGTTCGCAGCGCCATCGCAATATCGTTAGTTACTTGATCACCCGCAATCGGGATCACCGCTGTATGGCGAATTGCGCCGCCAGTAAAAATAGCAATGTCCGTTGTACCGCCACCAATGTCTACAAGTGCCACACCCAATTCTTTTTCGTCATCGCTCAGCACGGCAAGACTTGAGGCCAGCGGTTGCAAAGTTAAGTCCATCACTTCGAGGCCGCAACGACGTACGCACTTCACAATATTCTGGGCGGCGGAAACGGCCCCCGTAACGATATGAACTTTGACTTCCAACCGAATGCCGCTCATTCCGATCGGTTCACGAATGTCATCTTGCCCATCGACAATAAATTCTTGCGGCAACACATGAACAATTTGCTGGTCGGTAGGAATGTTCACAGCCTTAGCGGTATCAAGTACACGAGCAACATCGGACTCAGAAACTTCCTTGTCTCGAATAGCGACCATGCCGCTCGACGAGAAGCTACGAATATGACTTCCAGCAATACCGGTGTATACCGATTTAATCTTGCAATCCGCCATCACTTCGGCCTCTTGCAAAGCACGTTGAATTGAATCAACCGTACTTTCAATGTTAACGACCACGCCTTTGCGCAGCCCCTTTGATTCGTGCTGCCCAAGGCCCACGATTTCGTAACGGCCGTCAGCTTTCATCTCAGCAACCATCGCAACAATCTTCGATGTGCCGATATCTAAGCCAACAATTAAATCTTTTGCGTCACGTGTCATTTTTTATTTCGTTCATGCTTTAAGTTATTTGTTAATCTGTATTTGTTCTGCTGCATTTATTAAGGCTTGCTGTCGAGCTTTTTAGCATCATCTACCAAAGCAATCGCTCTTACTGCAAAACCATTCGGGTAGCGCAAGTCATACAACTCCGGGCGACTCGCCAATCTAGACTGTAGGCGCGGTACCGAAGCCACCCATTTAGCGATTCGATCTTCCATCGCAACGCCTTGTTCGCGCCCGAGTAGCAAGGTCGTGCCGTCGTCAAGCTTTACAGTCCAAGCATGCCGAGTAGAGAGAGTTAAGCTTTCAGGTCGCACATTTAATGGAGCCAGCCATTGCACCAATTCAACATGCCGACGCAGCACTAGTACGGACGCTTCGTTAGGCCCCGCAAATTGCGGCAGCGGCCCCGCTTCTTCTGCCTCTCCTAGATTGGCACTAAAAAGTTCACCTTGCATGTTTACCAGGCGCCCATCGCCCCACACCGCAGCCGCTTTATGTTCTTCGATTTCGATATGCAAACTGTTGGGCCATACTCGACGAATACTTGCCTGCCGAACCCAAGGAACTTGTTCGAAACTTTCTCTCAGCGATTCAAGAGGCACGCCAAAGAAGTACCTTGCAGAACCTAACAAACTATCCGTTTGCAGCGTATTCCGACTCACTGGTTTCGTCACTAATTCCTTTCGCGTCGCTGCCTGCAAAAGTGGTGCAGATACATGCTTTAAAGGCTGGCCTGACGCGCTAGTCACCATCACATTGCGGATTACAAACATCGGCTGATTGGCAAACCAAATCGAACCTGCAGCAAGCACCACGAGTACTGCCAGTAATAGCAATGCATTAGATAGGGCATTAAGCAAGCGAACGTTATTCCACATGTTTCGCCCTTAATGTTTTAAGACTTGCGGACGCAAGAATTTCCACACATAAAGTTTCATAAGACATACCCACGGCCTTAGCTGCCATTGGCACCAGCGAGTGGCTTGTCATTCCAGGCGAGGTATTGACTTCAAGAAGAAATGGTTCGAATGTCGACTGACCATCAACAGCGAAACTTTCACGAAGCATCACATCAACACGCCCCCAGCCTTCGCAACCAAGGGCGCTGTAGGCATTGATACAAAGCTCCTGAATTCGTTCTGTTAATGCATCCGGAAGTGGCGCAGGGCAAAGATACTTTGTGTCGTCGGTGTAATACTTATTCTGAAAATCGTAGTTACCTTG
>JAYWIG010000097.1:0-3963 GCA_043789035.1 Betaproteobacteria bacterium | reverse complement strand
GCTAAAAATGCTGACTGATGCGTTAGCCAATAACGCCGATGTGACAGACGAAGCTAGCGCAATAGAAGCTCTAGGTTTGCAGCCTGTACTCGTGCAGGGTGATAGGCAGAATTTTAAGATTACGACGCAAGAAGATCTTGCCATGATGAGAGAGTTAAAAATGCCTGAGAAACCTTCTCATTCACCGACGACTATGCGTATTGGCCAAGGCTTTGATTCTCATGCCTTTGTGCCGGGGCGCCAGTTAATTCTCGGCGGGGTTCATATTCCTTGTGAGCGCGGTTTGCTAGGCCATTCGGATGCTGATGCCCTACTACATGCCATTACGGATGCTGTGCTGGGTGCGACCGGCAAAGGTGATATTGGTCGCTGGTTTCCCGATACAAGTGCCGAGTTTGCGGGCGCTGATAGTGCTGAGTTGCTAAGCAAGGTAATATTGCAGATTTACAGCGAAGGCTGGGTCATCGGCAATATTGATGCAACCATTATCGCGCAATCGCCCAAGCTTGAACCGCATATGGCTGCAATGGTGGAACGAATAGCGAAGGTACTTAATGTCGACCCTTCGCAGATAAATATAAAAGCCAAAACGAATGAGAAGTTAGGGCACTTAGGGCGGGGCGAAGCGATTGCTGTTCATGCAGTCGCCTTGCTGTTTAAACCCTAGGAATACTTATTAAAAGAGCGACGCTTAACTTAAGCTAAGTCCTTCAAAAGGGCTTGCTGGTATGAGGCAGGTAAGGGCGCTAACATTGCAACATAGTTCTCATGTTCCACACCCATTGATAAAGCAACGCCATACTGCAGAGACTTGACCATGTCGGCATCGAGTTGAAAGCGAAGAAAGTGCACTGCCGAGGTTTTATCCTCATTCTCACGTTCTAGGTCTTCATCGGCAATCGCGTAAACTTTTTTTGCACCTTCAACTTGCACGAATACTTTGCGCTCAATGCCTTTGAGTTGAGTAAGCATCTTGCGACGAATAGCCTCATCGGTGTACTCAATTAACATCGTCGCTTTGAAATTGTTCCCATCTGGAATCAAAGGGTTGTAGGAATCAATTTCATGCTGAATGCCTTCTTCGTCGAATATTTTTTCAATGCGAAGCATCTCTTGAATTTGATACCGTACAGTGAGCTCGTCTTCGAAAAGCAGGGTCACATGATCGCCCAGACCAATAGTTCTTTGCTTTTTATGTTCGAGTACTTGTTTACGAAAGTCTGAGCGTGCTTTGGAGTAGGCCTCCAAGGTCATCAAAGAATCGCGGGTTACTTTTGTATTCATTTATCTATTCCGGTAGGCCGTAGGCCATTCTCAAAAGGGTAATAGGGTGGGCTAGTTTTGTGTCGCCTTGATTCTTCATATTTGTCATGCCTTGCTCGATGTGATGCCCGGCTAATTGACAGTCAGAAGCTATCCAATCAGCAGAGCCATTCGGAGCATTCGGGTGTTCGCCCATCTGGCGAAACACGGGTTTGCCTATTTTTAGCGCTATTTCGTGAAACTCTTTTTTCACACCCCATGTACCAGCATGCCCAGAGCAACGCTCCACTGTATTAATGCTAGTACCGGGCACGAGCGACAGCATTTCTCTGGTTTTTTGACCGACATTTTGAACCCGTAAATGGCAGGCGATGTGGTAAGAAACATTGCCCAATTCTTTTGAGAAGTCTGTACTCAAAAGCCCATCTTTGTTGCGTGAAACTAAATACTCGAAGGGGTCGAACATCGCAGCCTTGACCGCTTGCGTATCTTCATCCTCCGGGAACATCAATGGCAGTTCTTGTTTAAACATTAAGCCGCATGAAGGAATTGGCGCCAAAATGGCATAACCCTCGCGAGCAAGTTTTGCGAGTTGCGGAATGTTCTTTTCTTTAAGCGCGGCAACTGAGTCGAGATCGCCCAATTCGAGTTTGGGCATGCCACAGCAGGCTTCTTTGTCTACCAACACGTATGGTATTTTGTTATGAGCTAGAACTTTGAGTAAATCATGTCCAATACCCGGCTCGTTGTAGTTTACGTAGCAGGTTGCATACACAGCCACTTTGCCGGGTGTTAACTTACCGTTCTTTACTTCATGGTTCGCCGATGTGGCGGCGTTGTTTCTAAACTTCTGACTAGTGAAATCTGGTACCCATGCCGTTTTGTGCACGCCGAGGTTATTTTCTAACATTCCTCGAAATGTCTCGTTTTTGTTCAGTTTATTGACGAACTCCACTACCACTGGAATCGAAGCGAGCTTGCCGTTTCGATCGGTCGATGAAAGCGTTGTATCTCTAAACTTCGTTTCAGTCCCTTTTTTGAACTGAATTGCTTTGGCTCGAAGCATAAGGTGAGGGAAATCAACATCCCACTCATGAGGAGGAACATAAGGGCACTTGGTTAAATAACAAACATCACAAAGGTAGCACTGGTCAACGACTTTCCAGTAATCTTTCTTGTCGACTCCATCGACTTCGAAAGTTGAGCTTTCATCGATCAAATCAAAAAGAGTGGGAAACGAGCCGCAGAGGCTTACACAGCGACGACAACCATGGCAAATGTCGAATACTCGCTCCATCTCTTTGGTGCAAGATTCTTCGTCGTAAAACGCTTCCGTTGTCCATGCGAGTGGGTGACGTGTGGGCGCTTCAAGCGATCCTTCGCGGGCCATAACTTGTCCTTTGTGAGTTGTGTTTTATATTACAAAATAAGCAAAAAATAAGGGAGCCAAAGCTCCCCTACTTGTCGAGCCGAAATGATTAACAATTAAGCAATCGATTCCAGCGCTTTAGCAAACTTGTTTGCATGTGAGCGCTCGGCTTTAGCCAAAGTCTCGAACCAGTCAGCGATTTCATCAAAACCTTCTTCTCGAGCTGCTTTAGCCATACCTGGGTACATATCTGTGTACTCATGAGTTTCGCCAGCAACTGCTGATTTCAAATTGTTTTCTGAAGAGCCGATTGGCATATCAGTCGCAGGATCACCTACTTGCGCAAGGTAGTCGAGGTGGCCGTGAGCATGGCCTGTTTCGCCTTCAGCAGTTGAGCGGAACAATGCTGCAACTTCAGTCTGGCCTTCAACGTCGGCTTTGTTCGCGAAATACAAATAGCGGCGGTTAGCTTGGCTCTCACCCGCAAAAGCGGCTTTGAGGTTATCGTGGGTCTTTGTACCTTTTAAACTTGGCATGTTCACTCCGTTATAGGTTGGTTCAAAGATTGCGATTGTATTAGGGCATCGTAAAACACCCTAATAGGTTTTAAGTATCCGACTAATTGGCTTTGCCTATCGGCTGGATGCTCGAAGTGCTTCGGCTAGCTAAAGCAATACTTCGACTCGTAGCCCGGTGGGTATGTTGGCGGATAATTTGCATGCGCCGTCGTAACGCCTGGCAGTTCTTTCGACGATGGCTAGGCCTAGACCTGAGCCGCCTGAGCTATCCCGTGCCTCATCTACCCTCGCAAAGGGCCGGGTTAGCCTGTTTAAATCGCTTTTTGCTACGCCTTTACCTAGATCTGAGACGTTGAGCTTGAGGCGCTTTATTTTTGCTACCCCTGACTCCTCAACTGTTGCAAAAAGGCTAACGTGGCAAACGCCGTCTTCGCTTTTTCCATAGCGCAAAGCGTTATCGAGCAGGTTTGAAACAACTCGTTGCAAATCGATTGCTTTGCCGCGCCATGATTTGGTCGCTTGAATGTCGACCTTTAGAAGCAGCTCTCCACGCTCTACTTGGGTTCGATATCGCGAGGTACAAATCGAAATTTCTTCGCTAACATCAATTTCCTCTGGTTCTGAGTCTCCATGGGAGCGAGCAAAGTCGACGAACTGTCCAACAATTCTGTCGACCTGCTGTATCTCGTTGGCCATTGACAGCTTCTCGTCTTCGCTTAGGTCACTGAGTTCGATCTCCATGCGAAGTCGGGCTAAGGGGGAACGAATGTCATGAGAAATACCTGCCAATGCAATTCGTCTGTCGTCCTCCAA
>JAYWIG010000096.1:0-14693 GCA_043789035.1 Betaproteobacteria bacterium | reverse complement strand
GATCATTTAACAAATAAGGGTTGCCCGGAGTAATTTTGAGTAGCCGAGTAAGGTAGGTAATTGTGTTCGCTGATTGGTTCTGCTGGCTTGCCCTAGTTGCTGCAAACAAGAGAGCTGATGGGTCATTTGCGGCGGTTTTTAACCATCCCAATAGCACTGTTTCTGCTTCTTCCGGTTCCTGTCTTGAGTCCAAGAAACGTATTTTTGCCCCGATGGTTCTCGCCGATGGTTCAATCTTGATCGCTTTTTCAATCGACTTTAAGGCACCTGAAAAATCTTGTGTGAAGTATTGAAGGTCTGCAGTAGCGAGCAGAGCTGCAACTGCTTTTCCGTTTTGGTTTCCATAGGTCGTGAGGGCGGCAAAGCTTTCCGGCTTTTTTCCTTGTTTGTTTAAAGCAAAGGCGAGTTCTCGGTTGGCAAAGTCGTCCTCGGGTCTTAGGACTACGGCCTTTTTAAATACTTCGATACCGTCATCGGTTTGCCCCGTTGCAAAAAGTAATTGGGCGCGTTTTAAAAGGTAATTCAAGTTTTCAGGAAATGCCTTGCTCAGTTGCTCATATCTGGCTAGTGCTATCGCGTTCTGCCCAGACGCTTCTGCCCAACGGGCAGCAAGTTCCATCATTCCTGGGGCGTCTGCAAAATTAGCATACCCTTGTTCGATCAAAGTGTCGGCTGCCTTTTTCTGATCATCTTGAACAAGCATTTCTGCCACGGTTCTGCGAAGGTTCACAGCCTGCGGGAGTTCGTTTACAAATTTTTGCCCCAACTGGCTTAACTCCGCTTTTGACAACTTCTGAGTTCGTTTCAAAGCAAGCATATCGAGAAAAATGCGTGGGTCTTTTGGCTTACCAGCAACTGCCGCTGAGAGGCGTTTTTCTAACTCCGAAATAGATATGCCAGCGCTGCTTTTCGTGAGCGTTTGTGACTTTAAGATTGACAATGCGGGGTAAAAAGTCGGACTTTGATCCAAACTCGCCAGCAGTAAATTGTTTGCGCTGACATCATCTTTCAACTCTTTAGCTAGAATTGCTTTCCAAAGAGTTGGGTTAGGATCATTTGGCCGCGCGACTTGCGTCTCTTTGATCACCAAATTTGCAAGGTCGAATTGTTTTGTTTTAATAGTTAGGTTGAACAACACCTGCATTGAGTTAATGTCAGGTTTGGCTGAAGCGATCGCCTTTTTTAGATAAGGTGTGACTTGGTTGGCTTCGCCTGACCGTAGCATCAAGTCAGAAAGTGTAGAAAGTGCACTTACCGAATCGGGTTGTATGACTATTGCAGCTTCAAGAAGTTTTCTCGCTTCCGTTTTTTTTCCGAGGTTTAGCTTCTGTTGTGCAAGGTCAACCATTAGGTTTGGATTTTTACCAACACTGTTGAGCGCTTTTTCTAGAATTTTTTCGGAAGTGGCGGAGTTGCCCTTTTTTGCCTCAATCATCGCGGATAAACGTTGGCCACCTATTGAATTTGGGGATCGTTGCAATAATGTTAAAGCTCGACTTTCTGCCGTTGATACATTATTGCGAGCCAAATCTATATGTGCAGAAATTAATGTTGCAGGTTCAGATTCAGGAACTTGAGCAAGTACCCGTGTCGCTAATTCATACGCCTCGTCTTGTTTGCCGTCGTCTAAATTAATCATTGCTTCGATTAAAGCAGTGCGGTAGTACTTAGGTGCAGTAGCTTTTAAGTCTTTTAGAATGCCTTTAGCCTGTTCGGTTTTTTCGAGGGCCATAAAGTATTCGCCCAGCTCACCTTTGATTCCAAAATGGGAGGGCAAGGCTTTCAGTGCTAAATCGAAACTCGAAAGGCTTTTTTCTGGTTCACCCAACGCTTGCCAGCTACGTGCAATTCCTCGCCAAACCCACCAAGGCGTACTGTTATCTTCATTAGCGAGACGCTGGGCATTCAAAAGCAGCTGCTGGCCATTTTTAGTAAACCCCTTGTTAAGCTGAATTTGAGCTGCCGCAAGTTGCGTTGCCGCGCTAACCGTACCTGCCTTCGCTAATACACGCTCAGCATCGGGTAAGCGCTTTTGACGGGCGTACGCGAAAGATATTAGTGCTGCAAGGGCTCCATTGTGATTTGGCGAATTCAGCGTGATATCGCCAAACTCCTTGATCAGTGCTTGATTTTCGTTTCTATCCACTAGCCAAGCCGCGATCTTGGGTGTAATGGAGTCTTTGTCTCCGCCGAGTTCGATTTGCTTTCGAAGCTGCTGTTCGACTGCTTGAAAGTCGCCAGTTTTCTCAAGTACTTGAGCAAAAAGTTCCCGCCCTTTCAGTGATTTAGGATCTGCGGCAACGGCTGATTTTAAGTGTAATAACGCAGCTGTAGTGTCTCCCGAGACTAATGCGGTTTCACCTTTTTTTAATAAATCTTCGCTCGAAGGTGTGCAACCAAGAATGGCGATAATCGCGCTGGCTATAAAAGCTTTTTTCATCACATTACAATTATAAAGAGGCGACCGAAGCCGCCCCTTTAATATTTCACACGTTCGAGAATTACTTCGTCTTACGGCGCAAAGTGGCTGCTCCTAAAAGCCCCAAAGCTAATAAAGCGACTGTGCCAGGAAGTGGCACTGTTCCGGTGCCTGGCCCCGGGTTGGTACTGCCGTTATCGCCACCACCGCCGGTTACTGAACCAAAGCCATCCAGATAGGCATAGCCGAGATGAGCAGATGGCTGGCAGTCTGCCGCGAACAGTTCGATTCTGTAGGTATTACCGCTGATTGTGTTTACTGAAACACTCTGCCATGGTGCATACAAGTAGTTAGAGTTGACCGTTGATGCCTTGAACAGCCCGGCAGTTGATGCACCACTTGCAGCTAAGAAGCTCTCGTTATAAATAACAGCATTGGCTGCCGTGACATCAAGTACTCGAACACCAAAAATCGGCGCATCCGTTAGCGAGTGTGCGGGTTCAACTACAGCAGCCCAAGAGAAATTCAATGTCGATGCAGTGTAATTCACAACGGTCTGCGCAATGGCACCTCCATTACCACCCGTAACCGTGTCACCGACGCGAGCAGAGAAATTGCCTGCAAAAACGGTTTGAAGGTTTGCGCCAACATTTGGATCGTTGCCAGGCCCAACGACTGACACCTGCGGGCTTGAACCGCCTAGAAAGAAACCTGCTGACAATCCAGGGTTGGCGGTGCTAGTGCGAGACCGGCCCCCGGTTTCCCAAGAACCAAGGTTCCCGTCTTCAAAACCACCATTTAAAAACGATGCAGCCGGAGCTGACATGCTTAACATCAGACCGATACTAAGACCAATGACTTTCTTCATATATCCTCCAGGTTAACAACTTTTTGATACGATTCGTGATAAATATCACGCAAGAAATAGGCCAGTTTTAAAACACGTGGGAAATCAGCTAGTTACCCTTAAGGGTTAAGAGGTTATTTATTATTCGTAATAAAGTGTAAATAAATGCGACTCACCCGTTCGAGGGAGAGTGGGACCAAGCTTCTTTATTGATCGAAACATTTGAACGAAGCTGCAATTGGTCAGGTAAGTCTGTTTCTTCAGCGGGTAAGTGACAAGAAACCGTAAATTTAAAAAGAAGCTGTTTTTGTTCGAAATTTTCGGATAAATTCGATTATTCTGTTCAAAAATGTCGCTAATTTCTTTAGTCTTTAACGCTGAGGTAAAAGACTTAGGTCTTTGCGTTCAGGTTGGATAGCACTAAGGAGGCTACGGCGTCATGGATTCGTTCGCTTTTCAGAAGCATCGAATTGCTGACATAAGGTTTTAGAGGCTTATTCTGTGTAAGAAAAACCGACAGTCTTCAGGCGGCAACCTAAGAACTTTAAGGTTCAATTCAGGTTTGCACATTTCTTGTTAAAAAACTGTTGTGGACAGTCCCGCTTTTGAGCCGACTATGGGTTTGCAATCGTCGCCGTTACTTTCAGTCCTGGGTGGGCGTTTTCGAATTCCAAGCGACCACCGTGGGCTTGTGCAACAAGGCGGCACAAGTACAAGCCAAGGCCTACGCCCCCGGTTGATCTTTGTCTGGCGCTATCGGTTCGATAAAAAGGTTGAGCTAGGTTGGCAAGCACGCCCTCATCCACGCCTTTGCCATAATCACGGACTGTAATGTTTAATTCTTTGTCGTTGTTTGACACTATGACTTCGGGCGATTGTGCGCCACCCGCGCCGTGATGAACCGCGTTATCAATGAGGTTTCGTAGAAGTAAGCGCAATCTGTTTTCGTCGATTAGGGCTGATTTTGTTTGCGCATCGACGCTAATTTTTACCGAATGCTCTTGTGGTAGTTGTGAAACCACACTTTGCACAAGTTCTTGCACATTGGTTAGCTGGCGATGCAATGCCGCATGTTTATCGTTGAGACGTTCTGTTTCTAGTAAATCGCTAATCAGTTGATTCATTACAGCTAAATCGCGCAGTACTGCATCGCGGCTTGGTGTGTTGTCGATGTTCTCCGGCAATAACTCGATATTCACCCGTGCGCGGGTTAACGGCGAGCGCAGTTCGTGACTAATAGCGAGTAACAAACCACGTTTGGCTTCTAACATTGAATTGATATCAATGGCCATGGCGTTAATTTTCTTGGCCAAGTCGCCCAGTTCATCTTTACGACGAACCGGTATAGGATGCCTAAAGTCGCCTTGTCCAAAACGTTTTGCGCCTGCACTAATGTCGTTTAAAGGACTTAATAGTTTTCGAACGGCTAAATAGGCTAACGCCGTTAGGAATAACAAGGCAATCAAGGTCACCATTACCGGGCCTGTCGGGGGCTTGCGCCATTCCAAATCACCTAAGCCAAAGCGAATTGTGTGGCCGTCGGCAGTGCGTCTGGTGAGTAAGCTTTGTGTATTGGTTTCCGAGATGTAGTGGTCGGCTCGCCGATTTTCAAAGTTCTCACGATGCTTATTTGGGTGATTATTTGGGTGAGAATTGGGGCGCGAATCGAAGTTGGTGATAGCACCTTGAATTCGGATTGAAATGGGTAGGCGTGCGGTTAAAGCCTTTGCTTTTTCGATATCAGGGGGCGAGCCAATTTCTGTTGCAAGCCTTTCTATGTAATCGCCTAGCATAGGGCGAATCGCCTCGCGCCAGCCTGAAGAAAATGTACGCTGCGTGCCGCCAATAAATGCAGCGGTCACGGCCAGCGCCAGTAAGACAAATAACGCCACTAAGCGCCACTGCATCGAATAAGTCATCAGCTTTAGGCGAGTTGTAAAGTTCATGTTGTTCGTTTTGTTACTGCGAGCGAGTAGCCGGCATTGCGAAGCGTCTTGATACAATCTAGTGGTTCAAGTTTTTTGCGCAGGCGGCTTACAAGAATATCGACAGAGCGAGTATAAATATCGGTTTCATGCCCTCGGAGATGGTTCAGTAAATCGTCTCGACTAAACACTTTGCCCGGCTCCTTAGCGAAAAGAACTAACAGCTCATATTCTGTTCCCGTGAGCTCGATAGGCGTGCCATGCCTTAAAACTTCATGCGTACTTAGATTTATACTGAGCTGCTGGAAGCTAAGTGTCCCTGTTGATGGTTGGTTTTTGATAGAAACTTGTCGCCGCAAAATGGTTTGAATGCGGGCTACTAATTCGCGCGGTTCAAACGGCTTGGGTAAATAATCGTCTGCACCCAACTCTAAGCCGACGATGCGATCCATGACATCGCCTCTAGCAGTGAGCATAATGATTGGAATATCACTAGTTTTACGAATTGTTCGGCACAGCTCGAAACCGTCCATTTCTGGCAGCATGACATCGAGAATTGCCGCTTGGAATTGGCCTGACTGCAGCAAAGCCAAGCCTTCACTTGGCTTCGTTGCGCTTACCAAATTGATATCGAATCGTTGAAAGTACTGCGTCAATGGCTGAGCAAGTTGGGCGTCATCATCGATTATTAAAATTTTCGATCCGCCCATACTTGGGTACCTTCACTTTTCGTTACGTTAACTTTTACGCCAACCACGACCACGATTCAGAAAATCTCGCACCTGCTGTTGTTGGACAGGATTCAGAGTATCAAAGAAATCGGCTGCGGCAGCAATAACTTCTGGGCTTTTACCTTTTACTGCAAGCGTTTTTTCATCAATCATCGCTTGCGCTTTGGTTTTGTCGAATGTTGTACCTGCAATGATTGCCTTGGCGTCTGCGCGAGGGTCTGTATTTGCACCCATTAGCGCCGAACGCTGCTCATTCATTTTTGCCGCTAAAACAGTGAGTTTTTGTTTCTGAATTTCATTTAATTCGAGTTTAGATGCAACTCGATCAACCATCTTTGCTCGAGAATCTGGGCTGCTCGCTTCACCCATATGGCGTGCGCCTGAATGGTGAGAGCAGCCAGCGGCTCCGAATGCAAGTACTGACACCCCAATAATGCCGATAAGACTTTTTCTAAGGATTGATTTCATTTGTACACTTTCAATGAGTTATGGATGAGATGTAATGATGGTGCTTAGGGAGCACTAATTCATCTCCGGGAGTTATCGGTTTGTTTCGATTTGTTTCATTCGTCTTTCTACGATTGAAAGTTCACTGCATTGGCCTTCAAAACTGCCTGATGTAGCCATGTATGAGCGGCACTTCGTTGGTGACGAGTATGCCAAACCATGTCCACATGCACCGGGGCGATGTCAAACGGTAGGGGTACGGCGATGAGTTGATCTTCAATACCTGTCGACCTTAAAAAGTGTTGCGGCAGCACTGTCAGTAAATCTGATGCCGCCACCACTTTTCCTGCTGTGAAGAATTGGTTCACAGTAAGTAGCACCAACCTTTTGCGTTTAACCGCGGCTAAGGCCTCATCAACTAAACCAAATGGGCGACCTGAAAAACTCACCAGCAAGTGATGGGCTTTGCAATATTCATCAATCGTGATTTCATTCTTCTTTCGATTTTTGAGTAACGGATGGCCTTTGCGCATCACACACACGTATTCACCGCTGTACAAATTGGTATGCATGAAATGGTTCGGCACATCGCTCTGCGCATCATGGGATTCGAACGCACCAATGGCGGCAATAGCCGCTGGGAAGAAGCCTACCGCAAGATCGAACGCTCCAGCTTCCAGAAGTTTTCTTGGGTCTCGGGTGGTTAATGGGTAGGTGCGAATCGAAATATTCGCTCCGAGCGCTTCGATTTGACGCACAAGGCCTGGCATGATGAGCGTGGCCGTCGCGTCCGCCATGGCCAACGTAAAGCTGTGTTTGGTTACTTTTGGATTGAAAGGTTCCGGTGCTAACGATTCGCTTAAGACGGTTAACGCTTGACGCACTGCAGGCCAAATTGCAAGGGCTTTTGGCGTCGGCTCGACGCCGTAGCCAGCCCGCACTAGCAACTCATCGCCTAAGGCGTCGCGTAGGCGTTTCAGTGCATTGCTTACTGCAGGCTGCGTCATCGCGAGATTGTCAGACGCCCGAGTTAGGCTGCGTTCTTCCATGATTTCGTCGAACACTCGCAGCAAGTTCAGGTCTAAAGTTCTGAAGTTCATAGTAAGTTATCTATTCACATTGGTGATAGTAATAATAACCAATATAAATTGGAACTATACTTGTAGCGGCCCTATAGTACGTTTGTCTTCAAAAGAGATTCACTGAAAGGATCAATATCATGAGTACATCTTCAACCACCACCCCTGTTGCGACCCATGCAGGTTTAGAGCGAATGTTGGCAGCGGCGTCTTCGTTGACGGGTAGCTTCAAATCTCTATCGAATGTGAAAGATGCTTCCAACATCATCGCACTTTTCGGCGTGATGGCTATGGTTACCGTTGCAGCCCGCAAGCTTGAAAATGGTGAGACGACTTTCGCGGTCGAATGGACAGCGCTTTGCGCAATTGCAGTACTAGGGTTCTGGCTTACGGCCCGATTGGTGGCACCGGTTTTGGTGCTGATCAAAACGGGGCTCACAACTTACGCTGCTTATCGGAGCGAAAAAGCCAATGAAGACGCGTTTGTTGAAGCCGTTAGAAATGACCCGCGCTTAATGCGTGACTTTGCAGCTGCTCGTGGCCGTTACGAAAGCTAATTACTTCCGTGCCAAGTAGACTCCAGCGATGGTGAGCACCATACCCATAAGCGCCATCACGCTGAGAGTTTCGTCAAACATTAGCCAAGCAATTAACACTGTGCTGGCGGGTACTAAGTAAAACAAACTCGCAACGTTGACCGAAGTTCCGTGGCGAATTAGATAGTTTAGTAAGCTAATCGCGCCTATCGACAATACAAGCACTAACCATGACAGTGCAAAGATAAACGAAGGTGCGAATTCGACCTTGAAGTTTTCTGTTAGCCCAGCAACAATTGCTGTACCGATGGCAGCCGGAACAAATTGTGCGACAGCACCGGTTCGCCAATCAAGCCCGGCACAAAAACGCTTTTGATAAAGTGTTCCAACCGTTATGCCAACCAGTGCTAGTAGCGCTAACCCAATACCGTCAAGGTTAAGTCCGGACTGGATTCGACCCGATAAAACGAGGCCAATGCCGACAAGCCCGAGCACTAAGCCAAACCACTGACGAGCTGTAATCGCTTCTTTGAGTACCCAACCGGCGATAAAGGCGGTGAGTAATGGTTGCAAGCCAACCACTAAGCTTGAGAGCCCGGCCGGGAACCCTTTCGAGATAGCGCTAAATACACCGCCAAGGTATATCGCGTGTACCAGCAAGCCCGATACTGCGATATGAAACCATTGCGCCTTTGTCTTTGGCCAAGGCGCTTTGGAAGCGAAAGCGATCACCGTCATAAGTGCAATGACGGCTAAATACCGAATTAATAAAAATGTAAGCGGTTCTGCATGTGGCAGCCCATACTTCGCACCTATAAAACCGGTACTCCAAAGAAAAACAAATAGAAAAGGATAGATGCGCGTCATTAGTGGGTTGTTTGCGCAAGCTCAATGGCAAGGGCATTATGTTTTTCGATGAGAGGCGCTAATTCTACGGTTGTTAACTGATAGTCTTTCACCACAACCTTCCCATTGACCACAGTGTGGGCCGCTTGAGGGCTAGCGCACAGCATTAAGCTACCAATCGGATCATGAACTGCGCCGCCGGCGAATGTCAAAGTGCGCAAATCGAACATCGCAAGATCGGCACAATAGCCGACTTTTATTTGTCCGATATCGTTCCGACCTAATACTTCTGCGCCGCCGCGAGTAGCAAGGCGTAAAGCATCTCTTGCGGTCATCTCCGCAGGGCCATGATCGCACCCGAAAGGTTCTAACGCCTTTCCAACTCGGGCTAGCAGCATGGCCTGCCGAGCTTCGTTCACCATTTGTGCAGCGTCGTTGCTTGCGCTACCGTCCACACCTAACCCGATGGGAACACCCGCATTGAGCATTTTTCGAATGGGCGCAATGCCACTGGCTAAGCGCATATTGCTGCAAGGGCAATGGGCTATGCCAGTTTTTGTTTTAGCGAACATGCTGATGCCTGCGTCATCGAGTTTTACGCAATGGGCATGCCACACGTCGCTGCCTAACCAGCCAAGATCTTCGGCATATTGGGCTGGCGTTCGATTGAATTTTTCTCGACTATACGCAATGTCATGATCGTTCTCGGCTAAGTGGGTGTGTAAACGCACATTGAATGAACGGGCCAATTCAGCCGAGGTTTTCATCAAATCTCTACTTACGCTAAACGGGGAGCAGGGCGCAACAGCCACGTTGATCATCGATCCAAAACTTGCGTCATGATGCGTTTCAATTAAGCGTTGTGTCTTTTTAAGAATCGCATCCTCTTTTTCAACTACGGCATCTGGTGGCAGGCCGCCTTGGCTTTGCCCAACACTCATGCTGCCGCGAGTTGCCATAAAACGCATACCAATTTCTTGGGCCGCTTCAATAGAATCGTCTAAGCGAACGCCGTTGGGGTAGATATATAAATGATCGCTTGACGTGGTGCAGCCCGATAGCAAAAGTTCGGCCATCGCAGTTTGCGTGGATGTATAGACCATCTTTGGCGTTAAGCCTGCCCAGATGGGATACAAGCCTTTTAACCAGCTAAACAACTCAGCGTTCTGTACCGCGGGTATTGCCCGAGTAAGGCTTTGGTACATATGGTGGTGAGTATTGACAAAACCGGGCACAACCAAGTGCCCTTGCGCATTGATGACGTTTGCTGTCAGTTCGGGCTCTTCACCGCTGTTGCCTATCCATTTGAAGCGACCGCCTTCAATCAAGATTGAGGTGTTTTTCAGCTCGCGCGAATCCTCGTCCATCGTTGCGACGAATTGGGCATTCTTAATCAGTAGATTTTGTTGCATGTATTTGTTAAAGTCGGAAGTATGAAAGTATCACTATAACGGAGACAATCTGAAGGCACGCGCAGGCTTTACCCGCATAGATCAAAGTACCCAAGCAGACTGACCGAATACAAAAGAGTTTGTGGCGCTTTACAATCATCGTGCCTTCGATGTAAGGCTAGAAACCTTACCGATTATTCGGTTTGAGCTGATCGTAAGACGGGTTATGGCGCAACCGAAGCAGTCGGCTTATAAGGCAGCGCTAGAGAAAATGTAGTTTCTACGCAATGAATAGGTAATCAATTGAAGATCCCACCCTAATGGGTGACTTAACTATCTGTAGTAGCGTTTTAACTCCATTCTATGAACACTGGTTTTTCAACTCATACTTTAGGGTGAGTTAACAATTTTTATCAACCGTATCCTTCGAACCTTGGGTGCTGTAGACGCCTAAGCAAGATCAACCATCGAAGGATTCCTTATGATTACAAATCGTGTAGCACTTGTTGCCATTTCTCCCATCGTATTAGCACTCGTAGCCTGTGGAAGTGATGGTACTCCCGCAGTCACTGCCACTACGTTAAGTGGGCAAGTTGTAAAGGGCCCCGTTGGAAGCTCTTCCGTGTGTATTTCTGCCCTCACAGCTGGCGTTAAAGCGACGACGACGCTAGTGCCTTGTGTCACCAGCGATGCCACCGGCAACTACGCTTTCGCGACCATTAGCTATTCGGGTGATGCGATTATTGAAGCAACTGGTGGTACGTACAAGGATGAGGCAACAGGCGCGACAGTGACCTTGAGTACGCCGTTGAAAACAATCGTTAACTTGCAAGGTGGTACTACCACCGGCGTGGTCACGCCTCTCACTTCAATTGCAGTCAGTGCGACGCCTAGTCTTTCAAGTACAGCGTTTGCCCAATCTGCCGCGAACATTGCTGCCCAAAGCGGCCTTAGCTCAACCAATATTCTTACTACGCTACCAACCTATGGCGCAAACGGTACAACCGCAACAAATGCTTATGCAGCTGCATTAGGTGCAATTGCGCAGTATCAGAAAACGAGCGGTGGCACACTAGCCGCTACCTTGGCAGCGTGGACTCCAGCTAATCAAGCTGCGTTTCAAACAGCTCTGAACGCTTATTCAGCCGCGGCATCCGTGTTAGCGGCGAACCTACCTGCCGTTTATAACTTCGCGGCAACCGGCACACCCTATTCGTTTGCTGCGGCGACAAGTTCCGGAGTGACTGCGGCAGGTGGTTTGGTGGGCAGTAGTTCGTTTACGTTGACGGGCGCAGCTGGTGCTGGATTTTCGGCACTCGTAGGGCAGTCGCTGAGTATTCCGGGTTCGGGTATTCAAACAATTACCTTTAGTTCATTTGGTTCGGTTATTCAGACTTTGACCGTAACAATCGAAACTTCTGGCACTGTCGTTACGTTTACAGAGTCCCAGGTTTCGAACCTTATTAATACAAAACAGTGGGAATTCAACTGCAAAGGGTCTGCCTGCGCTGGCAAGGTAGCTCTCAACAGTGCCGCTAAATCAGTAACGCTCACCGGCGTTACCTTAGCTGCCGACACAACTAGCGGCGCCACAGGAACTATTACCGCCAACGGTTCCGGTACGTTCTAAAAATTCACCTGGGTCTTGCTGGGCCAAGACTTTTGTTCTTGGCCTTTTTTTTGAGAAACTTTCAAGGTGTTAATTTCCAGCCTGATTGCTGAAGGATAGTGGTAATCGAGTCATCAATGTTTATGCCAATCAACACAAGGTGCGAACTAGATTCCCGTTTGCCCTGATGTGTGACCCAGTCTTCCCGTTTGCCGACTTTATGCCATTCCGTCCAGCCATCTGATGTTTGAATTATGGCTTTGCCGCGTACCACGGTTCGCCAGGCTTGGGCTGCGACTTTACCGAGAGTTTCTTGTACTTGTGATTGGCTTGTTATTGCGCAGGTAAAACTAAGCGTCGTGAATTTTGTCGCTGGTGTTCTATCGCGCATTGAAAGCGTTGGCCAATCCCCTTGCTTCACACTTCTAGTTGACGAAAACTCTCCCAGCGCTAAATTAATATCTAAATTGCCGTGAATCGATTCAACCCAAAGGCAAAGCGGGTTCTTAAGGTATTTGGCAATAAGTGCTTTGCTTTTGCCTCGTTGCTCCTCTGAGCTTAAGTCAGCTTTGTTCGCTAAAACAATATCGGCGCGTGCTAGTTGCCGTATGACTGAATCTGCGGTCAACTCATCCACAAGAAGTTCATCAATCGCCTGAGTATCAATCACAACTATGACGCTATCTAAGCGATAAGCGCCCGCCACCAAACCGATCTGTGCAATTTTCCATGGGTCTGCTACGCCGCTTGCTTCTATCACCACATGATCGAATTTGCCGATGTCCTTTTCGATCTCATTTTCCAACTTTATTAATTGAGTCAGTAAATCATCACCCAAACTGCAACAGACGCAGCCGTTGCTCAGTTCAATCGAATCGGCACCGGTGGCGCGGATCAGCGCCGCGTCGATATTGAGTTGCCCGAAGTCGTTGACGAGTAATGCTAAGCGCCTGCCTTGAGCATTTTCGATCAGATGTTTTAGGAGGGTGGTTTTACCAGCGCCTAGAAATCCACCGATAATTGTGAGCGGCATCGCCATTGCTGAACTTAGCTTGTCATAAATACTTTGCCACTCAGCACCGTGCCGGCGACGGAAACGTCTTTAAGGTTTTCAGGCGCGGTTTCAAGAGGGTCATCGTTTAACACAGCAAAGTCAGCATATTTCCCGCACTCGATGCTGCCAATTAAATGATCCATCTTTAATGTCCAAGCTGGCCCCAAAGTGACTGCATGTAGTGCTTCCATCACGCTAATTCGTTGTGTTTTTCCGAGAGTACGGCCTTTAGGGGTAATTCGATTCACTGCGCACCAAGCTGTGAATAAGGGGCCTAGTGGCGTGACTGGGGCATCAGAGTGAATGCCTAAAGGTACACCGGCATCTATAGCGCTTCTACAAGCATCTAAGCGATTTGCACGATCAGGCCCCATGGTCATTTCATAGTGTTGATCGCCCCAATACCAGAGATGATTGGCGAATAGGTTTACCGCTAAGCCAAGTTCGGCCATGCGAGCAAATAAGGGTGCGTCAATCATTTGGCCGTGTTGCAAGGTATGTCTATGGCCAGGCCTCGGTGCGCGTGTGAGGATTCGTTCAATCGCGTTAATAGCAACTTCAGACGCTTGGTCGCCATTGGTATGTGTATGAATTGTTAAGCCGGCTTTGTGATATGTCTCGAAGTCAGCCTCATACTGCTTAGGGTCGGTGACCCAGATGCCATTGGGTGCGCCATTGAAGTGGCCGGGCCAACGCATACGTGCAGAGAATCCTTGAATGGAACCGTCGAGCATCATTTTCACTAAGCCGTAGCCTAGTTTCTCGGTGCTACGCTTTTTTAAATCGACTACGTGCTTAGCGCCATTGTGTGCGCCATTCACGCCGAGATAAGCGCGAAAGGCTGGGAAAATTCGCACCGGGAAATCGTCTCGAGCCGTACTGCGTTCAAGAACTTCAATATCTCCTTCTTCGAGTGCATTCACTAAATCGGTAGCGCTAGTCACTCCATGGGCACAAGCGATGCGCCCGAAGTTATGCATGCCTTCTTCAGTCATGGGGCTAAGTAGGTTCGCTCCTTCAATTTTGCGTAAAACCAAATACATAGCCGCAGGTTCTTGTAGTTCACCAGTCGGTTCACCCGCATGGGTTGCCTCTGCATCAAATTTCACAACACCTTCAACATCAGTTGCGTTCGTAATACCGCAGGTAGTCAGCACGGTTTGATTAACATTCATCAAGTGCCCATTCGCATGCGTGATTAGCACCGGCCTTATTACTGGCGATAAATGCTCGACCGTCATGCGTTCACCGCCAAAGTAAATCGGGTCGAAACCCCAGCAGCAAAGTGGGTCCGTGGCCGCCTTACCTGCTGTGCGCATTTTTGTATCGGCTTCGAGCAAGCGATTAACGACAGCTTGCATTGATCTTATCCCAGGCCATACTTTTCCGTCTGGGTCTTTTCGATCAAACCAGCCTAGGTAAACCCATTGCCACATAGCTCCTTCTTTCAAATGGCAGTGCCCTTCGACCATCCCTGGCATAAGAATGTTGTTGGCAAAGCTTTGATCTAACCTGTATTCGCCCCACAATGCCAATTCTTCTACCGAGCCAACACCTAAAATTCTGCCATCTCGCACCGCAACCGCATGGGCGATGGGTTGTCTCGGGTTCATCGTAATGATTTTTTTAGCGGTAAAAACTGTTATTGGCGGAGCAGTCGTGTACATCATTTCCCTAAGCGTTTGTAGTTCTCTGTGGTTTGAGGGCGTTACGCTGAAGTGTAACTAATGTTTCGGTGCCGGGCACATTTTTCTGGGTAACAATATGACCTTCGGAAAGATTCACGTCAGTTTCGCGGTGTGGAATAGT
>JAYWIG010000095.1:0-14733 GCA_043789035.1 Betaproteobacteria bacterium | reverse complement strand
CCTAAATAGTCGCCAAACTGCCAGTAATTCAAGTTATGTTTAGAGCGATGCCCAACTTTAGCGTAGGCTGAAATTTCATAATGCTCATATCCCGCTTGAGCGGTGTTGCCTTCGATTAACTCCTGCATTGCAGCCAGGGTATCGTCATCCGGCAAATTCGGCGGTTTTGCTGCAAACAGTGTATTGGGTTCGAGCGTGAGTTGGTAGTACGAAAGATGAGGCGGCGACAAACTATTCGCAGTTTGAAAGTCTAAAGCTAACTCGTCGAAACTTTGCTCCGGTAAACCGTACATCAAGTCGATATTAAAAGTTGGGTAACGTTTGGCGGCTACTTCAATCGCCGCCAACGCTTGGCTCGCATCATGTACCCGACCGAGCTTTTTTAGCTGTGCATTATTGAACGATTGCACACCGATTGAAAGGCGATTCACGCCAGCTCTTGCAAAGCCCTCAAAGCGCTCCTTCTCGAAAGTACCAGGGTTGGCTTCCATAGTAATTTCCGCATCGGCACTGACTCTCAAATGCGTTCGTGCTATCGTCAAAATACGATCGATGGATTTCTCTGAAAAAAGACTTGGTGTGCCACCACCGATGAAAATGCTATGCACCACCCGACCCCAAACTAACGCCACGCTTTGCTCCAAATCGGCTTGCAAAGCAGCAATGTATTGCTCTTGCAACTCATCGCTCACTGTAGAGGCCTGAGCTACGGATACGGGTAGGGATAGGTCTGGAGATTGTCCGAGTTGCACAATTGGAATAGCGCCCCTTACCTCATGCGAGTTGAAGTCGCAGTATGGGCATTTCTTGATGCACCACGGAAGGTGAATATAAAGCCCTAAAGGAGGAGAGGTTGTGATTTTTTGTAGCACAGGGTACTTACAATGCCGCTATACCAAGGCTCGAAGTTTTTCGAGCAAGACATGGGAAGCTATCGCTCTGTGGCTTGAGATGTTTTTTTCGACGACGCTTAGCTCTGCTGCTGATTTTCCTAGCAAAGGCAGGTAAAAGAATGGGTCGTAACCAAAGCCTCCAGCCCCTCTCGCTTCGGTCAATACCGTGCCACTCCAATAGCCATCGGCGATCAAGGGAGCCGGGTCTTTCGCACTTCTTACAAGGACTAGTACGCAATAGTAAAATGCGCTTCGATCTGTTTGGTTTTGCAGCGCCCTGATCAACGTTTCATTGTTGGCAGTATCAATGTCTTGCTTACTAACACTTGCCGACGCGCTCAAGCCACTGAACCGCGCCGACATTACGCCGGGAACTCCACCAAGCGCATTGACACAGATACCCGAATCATCAGCCAGCGCTGGCAAGCCAGATGCCGCGCTTGCATGCCGAGCTTTATGCAAAGCGTTTTCGACAAAGCTAAAGTAGGGTTCGTCTGGCTCGCTAATACCGAGCGATTTTTGCGACACTAATTGGCACTTCAAAATTCCAAAAAGCGCTTGTAACTCTGTGAGCTTGCCTTGATTGCCAGAGGCTAGAACAATTCGATCAAACATGCGCACTCAGCGACTAGCGATTAGACTGAAAGTACCAGGCGTTGCGCATGATGAAGTGACTTAATACCGTCAGTCGCAAGATCAAGCAATTGATCTAACTGCTCTCTCGAAAACGCCACCCCTTCGGCCGTGCCTTGCACTTCGGCGATACCACCTGAGGCTGTCATCACAACATTCATATCCGTATCGCAATCGGAGTCTTCCAAATAGTCGAGATCAAGCACTGGGTGGCCTTTATAGATACCTACCGAGATCGCAGCTACTTGATCGATGATGGGCATATTGCTTAACTTACCCGAGCCAATTAAGCCGGAAATCGCGTCTTGTGCAGCCACAAATGCACCGGTAATCGCCGCCGTTCTTGTGCCGCCATCGGCTTGAATCACATCACAATCCAAATGAATCGTCCTTTCGCCCAGTAAATGCATATCAAATACGGCACGTAAGCTGCGACCTATTAAACGTTGAATTTCTTGCGTGCGCCCACTTTGCTTGCCCTTAGCAGCTTCTCTATCCATACGGGTATGCGTCGACCTCGGCAGCATGCCGTACTCTGCAGTTACCCAACCTTGGCCTTTACCCTTCAAAAATCCGGGTACTTTTTCTTCAACCGACGCTGTGCAAAGCACCTTTGTCATCCCAAAGCTAACCAGTACCGAGCCTTCGGCATGCTTAGTGAAACCTCGGTCAAAACTAACGGTGCGCATCTCATTGAATTCGCGACTGCTTGGGCGCATAGAACTTACTTTCTAGTGATTTAATTTAAATGAATAATAGTCTTGAAGAACGATGAAAAGGCTAAGCAAAAAAGACTACTGATCTGCTCAACTAGTTCGCTCAATCGCTTCTTGAATTTCGCGAACGGCTTTTTCTATATCGTCGTCCGTCACGTCGCCCGACATTTCAGCATGCGCTATGGCCCACTCGGGAATTGTGGTCGAGACTTCTCCATAAGGCAGCGCCTCGGTAATCTGCTGGTTTGGCGAAGGTGCGCCTTCCCACTGAATCGCAATGGCCGTCGCATTATCCGCCCCTTTGCCATACTTTTCTGTGCCCTTACGCACTAACTCCGGAACGACCTTCTCAAGCGGCGCATGTGCTAACGGTGCAATGAGATCGTTATCTTTAAACCCGCCCCAGACACCATCGCTACACAGTAACAAAAAGTCGCCTGGCTGCAATTGAACACCAGCGCTAACTTCAAGAGTTGGCTCGAAAGGTGAACCTAAGCAGTTAAAAACCTTGTTACGTTCAGGATGGTCGTCTTGCTCACTTTCGTCGATCAAACCCATTGCAACCATAGCCTCAACTTTAGAGTGATCGCGAGTACGCTCTAGAACCTTACCTCCACGCACCCAATACAAACGTGAGTCTCCCGCATGGGCCCACCAAGCTAGGCCGTTTTGAACTAAGGCGACGACAATCGTCGTGCGCGGCGATTCAGGCATGTTATTTTCGGTTTGATAGCGAAGAATTTCCCGATGCCCTCGGCGGAGAGCTTCATCTAAAAACGAAATAGGGTGCGCGATAGCTGGTTTGGCATACATATGAAACAACGCACCAATTGCTTGGAGTGCTATTTGCGCCGCAACCTCGCCTTTCACATGCCCACCCATGCCATCGGCTACAACCAGCAGTAGCGCGTCTTTGGTGTAGCTGTAACCCATTCGATCTTGGTTTATGCTGCGACCGCCGATCACCGAGTCTTGATAGAGTGCGAATTTCATTTATTCTGGAGCTTTACCTTTGTTTTACCCACCAAGGGTCAACTCTTCCGCTTTACTTCGTCGACGCGAAATCTTATTTGCCACGGTATCTATCCAACGGTTTAGGGTAGAAGGTGGTTCAATTTCCGGTTCAGAAGCCGGCAAAGCCTTACGAAGCGCTCGCTGCAAAGCAAACACGCTTTGCGGCCTATCGAGCGGGTTTAACTTTAAACACCAATCAACCAACTGTACCAAGGGCTCGGAGTACTTTGATCGCAAACCATCCAAAATTTTTGGCATTTTGTCCGCCAGCTCTCGCTGATCAGCAGGTTGGGTCGGTTGCCCGATCATACATGCAAACATACTGGCGCCAAGACCGTAGACGTCGGTCCACGGCCCAAGGCTTTGGTTACGGCGATAGAGTTCGGGTGGTGCAAAACCTGGCGTATACATTGGGAAAAGCTTGGGGCCTTCCTGAGTCAATGTCTGCCTAGCGGCACCAAAATCTAGCAGCATCGGGCTGCCGTCATATCGAAGGTAAATATTGGCAGGTTTGATATCGAGATGCAAGAGCCGATTGGTGTGCACTTCACGCAAACCATTCATCACTTGGTTAAAAATTCTGCGAATATGGCGCTCACTGATTACGCCGCCGAATCGAGACGCAGCACCATTGCCAGTACCCGCAGCATGATTCAATTTACTCGCTCGGCTACGATGTTTGAGGATCAACTCCTGAAGCGTTGAACCTTCCTCGTAGCCCATCACCATGTACACAGTTTCATTGGCTCGGAAAAAGTTATTCACTCTAATAACATTCGGATGCTGAATCTTGGCAAGCGATCGCCCCTCTTCGAAGAAACATTTCAAACCATTGCGAAAGGTTGTTTCATTCTTTTCTGGAATAAAGGGGACAAGCTCACCAGGCACGCGCTTTACTAAGGTCGCTGGCAAATACTCTTTGATTGCATAGTTGTCGCCGTATTCGTCTTCTGCCAAATACACAATAGAAAAACCGCCGCTGGCAATCTTTCTTACAATGCGGTAGCCGTTAAGCTCGATTCCTTCGGGTAATGGGGCATTAGTTTGGGACGACATGTTGGCGCATTGTAATTAGAAATCAAGAATTTGACGTGCAAAAAGTGTACATGAAGGCAAGTTTGCCATGTGCTCGGCCTAGAGCTCGGTCTAGAGCTTGAAAAAGATGAAGGTGAATAAAGTTGAATAAGGTGTTAGTTGAGGGCGAAATTCAAAGCATGACTGGCTTTGCACAGGTGCTTCATAGGATAGGCCTCGGCCCGGAGTTAGATATCGAAAATGCCACCCTATTATTGGAGCTTAGAAGTGTTAACTCACGATACCTAGACTTAACTTTCAAAATACCAGATGAGTTGCGTCATTTTGAAAGTTTACTCAGGGAGCAAATTAGCGCAAAGGTAAAACGCGGAAAGTTAGAGTGTCGAGTGTCGTTAAAGCGTGACAACGCGAGCGAAAACGATTCATTAAGCGGCAATAAGCTCAACAATGAGGCACTTAGCGCACTTCTCGCAGCGGGCCGAGAAGTCATCGGGACGGCACTTACGACCGGATTAGAGGTCGACCCACCAAATGCACTTGATGTGTTGCGATGGCCTGGAGTGTGGGGAAAATCTAGCACTGGCTCAGGCCATAGCCTCAATTCTGAAGACTCTTTAGGCGATAGCACGCAGCTAGATCGTGAAACATTGATAGCTATTTCGGAACAAGCGCTTGGCGAGTTTACACAGTCGCGGCTGCGCGAAGGCGCCCAAACCGCCAAAGCAATGCTCCAATACGGTGACGAGATCGAGTCGTTGGTAACCCGCTTGGATGCAAAGCTGCCTCAAATCAACGCAGAAGTGCAAAAGCGCTTTTCAGACAAAGTTTGGGAACGCCTTTTAGGTGCCTCAAGCGAAGCGGTGAAAACGGGAAATGCAGACAAAGTAGCCAACATTTTAAAAACAGAAGACTCACAAAGCCGAATCAATCAAGAATTGGTGATGATGGCGATGCGGGCTGATGTTTCCGAAGAAATCAGTAGGCTGAAGGCCCATATTGCAGAACTTCGAAAGACACTTTCAGGTTCTGGTGCGGTGGGCAAAAAACTTGATTTCTTGATGCAGGAATTTAATCGAGAAGCCAATACCTTAGGCTCGAAAGCACCGAATCTAGAGGTATCAAAAGCATCGACAGAATTAAAGCTCGCTATCGAGCAAATTCGCGAACAAGTGCAAAATCTCGAATGACTTCCAAAAACCGTATGAAAGCTCATCTAGTTTGAACTCAGCCGTCGGCTCCATATTCGTAATTGCCGCGCCTTCAGGTGCCGGCAAAACCTCTCTCGTAAAAGCGTTGCTTGTCGAGCAGCCATTGATTAAAGTTTCTGTTTCTAGCACCACTCGCAGCAAGCGGCCAGGTGAAATCGATGGCGTTGATTACGTGTTCTTAACTGAAATCGAATTCCTAAAACGGCGCGATGCCGGCGAATTTCTCGAATGGGCAAAAGTACACGGGAATTTTTATGGCACCTCGAAAAAGTGGATAGAAAATGAGATCGCCAATGGAATCGACATTATTTTGGAGATCGATTGGCAAGGCGCTCAGCAAATCAAGCGCTTATTTCCCTTATCAGTGGGTATTTTTATTGCCCCACCCTCAATGGCAGCGTTGAAAGAGCGCTTAGTGGCACGCGGGCAGGATTCTGATGAAGTCATCCAAGGGCGACTTTCTGCCGCTCAAAGCGAAATAAACCACGCTCATGAGTTCGAATATGTTATTATAAATCAAGACTTTAGCGATGCTTTGAGAGACTTGACACAAATCGTTGCAGCCTCTCGACTTCGTTTCAAGCAGCAAGCGCATCAATTTCCACTTCTATTCACCTAGATTTGGTTGGTGCCGATCTGCTCTGTACACTCCATTTGATCGACTGAAGGAAACACCATGGCCCGCATTACCGTTGACGATTGCTTAAAGCACATTCCTAACCGCTTCGAGTTAACGCTTGCAGCAACTTATCGCGCTCGGATGCTTGCCCAAGGTCACACGCCGCGTGTGGACAACAAAGACAAGCCAACTGTACTTGCCTTGAGAGAAATCTCTGCTGGCAAGGTCGGTATAGAAATGTTGCGTCGAGTACCCGTCTGACGGAAACTGTTTTACCAGGGGCATTTGCTGCTGCCCCAGACGAAAAGAGAATCGTATCGTTAGGTTCTTTGATGGATGCTGCCGAGGCTTACCTAGAACCGGCAGAAACAAAACGAATTAGGGAAGCATATCGGTTTTCTGATACTGCCCACTTAGGCCAGTTCCGCACGAGCGGCGAACCCTACATCTCGCACCCTATTTCGGTAGCCGAAATTTGCGCTAGTTGGCGTTTAGATACCGATTCCCTCATGGCAGCACTGCTTCATGACGTGATGGAAGATTCGGGCATCTTGAAGCAAGATTTGCACGAGCGTTTCGGTGCACAGGTTGCTGATATTGTTGACGGTCTTTCGAAGATCGACCGTGTAGAGTTCGAATCACGGGCACATGCGCAGGCAGAAAATTTTCGCAAAATGCTGCTCGCTATGGCTCGCGATGTGCGAGTTATTCTCATTAAGCTCGCTGATCGCTTGCACAACATGCGCACCTTAGATGCGGTGCCATTGCTGAAGCAAAAACGAATTGCTGAAGAAACGCTCGATATTTACGTGCCTATCGCCCAACGACTAGGCCTGCGGCAGGTATTTCTTGAACTACAAGACTTGGCATTTAAAGCTATTCATCCTTGGCGCCACCGGGTTCTTCGCAGAGCGCTACAAAATGCCCGGGGTGTTCGCCGAGAAGCTTTGAGCCGAATTCTTGAGGCCACGCACCGCAAACTGGCTGAATTCGGTATTACTGCCGATGTTTATGGACGGCATAAAGCGCTTGCAAGCGTCTATCAAAAGATGCGTGAGAAACATTTAAGCTTTTCCCAAGTGTTCGACATTCAAGCCTTTCGAATTCTGGTCGATGATCCAAAAAATTGCTATATCGCCTTAGGTGCTCTGCATAACCTATATAAGCCGGTTCCTGGCCGATTTAAAGACTACATTGCGCTGCCGAAAGATAACGGCTATCAATCGCTTCATACGACGCTGGTAAGCCCTATAGGCACACCTGTTGAGTTTCAGATTCGTACCTACAGCATGCAACAAATTGCCCAAAGTGGAGTGGCGGCACATTGGATGTATAAATCCGAAGGTGAATCTTTTTCTGCCTTGCAGCAAAAGACGCACGACTGGTTGAAAACGCTGCTCGATATTGAAGATCAAAGCCGAGATTCATTAGAGTTTATCGAGAACGTCAAAATTGATTTGTATCCGGCAGAGGTTTTTGTTTGTACTCCGAAAGGTGAAATCAAAATGTTGCCGCGCGGTGCCACCGTGATTGACTATGCCTACACAGTGCACACTGATATTGGTGATCATACGGTTTCGGCAGTCATTAATGGCATTAGTGTTCCATTACGAACCGAGTTACGCAATGGCGATTTGGTGGAGGTAGTTACTGCGGCTGACGCGACGCCGCAGGCAGGTTGGCTCAGCTTTGCCAAAACGGGCAAAGCGAGAGCCGAAATTCGTCACTATCTAAAGACAGTTAACCTCGGTGAATCCATCGAATGGGGTAAACGCCTGCTCGATCAAGCCTTTGCAAGCCTGCGAATAGACGCCGCCAGTATCACTCAAGAAGCGTTAGAAAAAAGTGCTAGAGAGTCGGGTGCCAAGTCGCTGGCAGACTTGTATGCTGACATCGGAGTTGGAAAAAAATTGGCCACAGTGATCGCCCGCGAGCTATCCATTCAATTATTTTCTAGGCCCGCAGCGCAGTTAATTATTTCAAAACCTGCACCAATTCTTTTGTATGGCAGCGAAGGCTCTGCCGTAACTTATTCCAGCTGCTGTCACCCTGTGCCAGGCGATAAGGTCATTGGCCATTTACGTGGCGGTCATGGCTTAGCCGTGCATCGTGCCGAGTGCGTTTCGGCCCATCGCCAGCGCACCAAAGACGAAGAGCGTTGGATCGATGTAAGCTGGGATGAGGAGATGTTTGGGCTTTTCAAAACAGCTATTGAAATCAATGTAGGCGACTCCAAAGGCATCTTGGCAAGGGTTGCGGGAGAGATTTCCAGCAGCGAGGCCAACATTACCAACGTTGGCATGCATGATCTCGGAAATGAGGCAATGTTGCGCTTTGATTTGCAGGTTCGAAATCGCGACCATTTAGCCGTCGTACTACGCCAGCTTCGTAGCTTGGCTGACGTGAAAAAAATTACCCGTCTCTAACTTCTTAGTAGCTTACGTCGGTTATTTCTAGTTCATCGGTTCCGGCTGGTGTACGAATTTGAACAACATCACCGACCTTGGCCTTAATCAGTACTTTAGCAACAGGTGATATCCAACTCACTTTGCGCTCTTTTGGGTCGACTTCATCGATCCCAACTATAGTCACCATCTCTTCATCTCCACCATCGTTGCGCAGAAATTTGACAGTAGCGCCAAAAAATACTTGGTCACTGCCGCGCTGAACGGTACTGTCAACAACAATCGCAATATCAAGTCGCTTAGTCAGGAATCGAATGCGCCTATCGATTTCTCGCAAACGCTTTTTGCCATAAAGGTAATCACCATTTTCGGATCGATCACCGTTGGATGCGGCCCACGAAACTGTGCGCACAACTTCAGGCCGGTCAACATCCATGAGCTGTAAGAACTCAGCCTTCATGCGGGCATAACCAGCTGGAGTCATATAGTTTTTAAGCTGCGCAGGCCTCTCACCAGGCGCAAGAATTTGCTGGTTTTCTAGGCCTTCATCGTCGTCAGCGTCATCGCTTTCTCGAACAAATGCTTTATTCAATTGCCAGCAATCGCCATTGAATCAATCAAGATCGACCCGGTCGTTTTCGAACCACGAGTAATTTCATCGCTGCCGATTGCCGCAATGCCCGCGAACATCTGCTTTAGATTGCCCGCAATGGTGATCTCTTCAACCGGGTATTGAATGCGACCATTTTCCACCCAGAAACCGCTGGCACCGCGGGAATAGTCGCCAGTGACGTAGTTAATGCCCTGCCCCATCAAATCAGTAACAAAAAGGCCAGTACCCATGTTTCGAATCATTCGCGCTAGAGTATCCGAGCTTTCAGTCTTGCGGCTCGACAACCGAAGGTTATGCGAACCACCTGCGTTACCTGTGGTTTGCATTTTTAGCTTGCGGGCCGAATAGGTGGATAAGAAATAACCGTTCACTTCACCCTTTGTGACTACATTACGCTTCTTGGTTTTTACACCTTCGTCATCAAAAGGGCTGCTTCCGAAGGCACCGATGATATGTGGGTCTTCTAACACGTCGATATGTTTGGCAAAAATTTGTTTACCCAACGAATCAACTAAAAAGCTAGTGCCACGATACAAAGAGCCACCACTGACTGCTTGTACGAACGAACCAAGCAAGCCACAAGCCAATGGAGACTCAAACAACACAGGGAAATTACCAGTAGCTACTTTTCTAGCATTCAATTTCGCCAATGCGCGTTTAGCGGCATATTCACCGATTGATTTTGGTAAGGCAAGGCCTGAAAAACCACGAGCCGAGCTATACCAATCATCGCGTTGCATATCGCGACCCAATTTTGCAATCGGCGCTACCGCCAAGGTTTGCCGACTGTATCGATAGCCTCCAGAAAACCCTAAACTATTTGCACTCACGAAATGGCCATGATGCACATTCACTGAAGCGCCATCAGAATTTTTGATCATCGGGCTCACGTCGAAAGCCGCTGTTTCTGCTTCGATTGCAAGAGCAATTGCTTGTTCTGGTGAAACATCCCAAGGCTTAAAGAGGTCAAGATCTTTGGGCTTTTTTTCGAGAAGCTCAACTTCGGGAAGGCCGGCGCAATCATCTTCCCCAGTGTAGCGAGCGATTTGGTAAGCCGCGTTCACTGTCTGAGCGATTGCGGCTTTCGAGAAATCAGTGGTACTAGCATTGCCCTTGCGCTGCCCGATGTAAACCGTGATGCCCAAACCCTTATCGCGGTTTTGTTCAATGGTCTCGGTTTTCTTGCGTCGTACATTAATGGATAATCCACTACTCTCAGATACATCGACAGCAGCAGCACTTGCCCCAACAAGCTTGGCTTGATGAAGGGCCTCTTGGGCAACTTCAGATAGTTGCGAATCAGAATATGTAAACATGTCGTTATGTTACTTTAATGTTGTGGTACTTTCTCGTTGCCGTACTTTCTAGCCATGGCACTTTAACCTTATGACCGACAAATCAAATATCACTGCAAAAAAGACTCGCGCTGGCAAACCCCCTAGCCAACGCAAGCTCAACCAAACCTTAAAAACCCTCAAAGTGGCGATGCAAGGCACGCTCCCCGATGAGGAAGAAGGCGTTAGCAAGTCTGCTTTAAAGCGCCAATCGACCGCATTTCAAGCCCTTGGCGAGAGGCTGGTCGAATTGCCCAGCGAGCGTTTAGCCCAATTACCGATGGACGAATCATTGCGCGATGCCATCGAAGCGGCGGCATCGATAAGCAACCACGAAGGCAGACGCAGACAGATTCAGTATGTAGGCAAACTGATGCGCTTTGCCAATGTCGATTTAATCGCTGCGGAACTTGACCAGCAAAGCTCGAAAAATCGTGCAGCAATTGGTATCGAACATGCTGCCGAACGATGGCGTACCAGGTTACTCGATGATGCTGTAGCGCTAGCAGTGTGGAACGACAGCTACCCTGAAGCAGCAATAAAACAAACGACGATTGACCAGCTCAAAACAGAAGCTAGTAGAGAAACAGTTGATGGCCGAAAGCGATTTCGCGATTTATTTCGGTTCGTTAAAAAAGCACTCTCCGAGAAGGCTGCGCAGGCATGAGCAGCACAACTGTGGCAGACCGCATACCTAAAATAGGTTTAGTGTCGATTAGCGATAGAGCATCGCAAGGCGTTTATCAAGATTTAGGCCTGCCGGAACTTGAAAGTTGGCTCAAGCTAGCTATTGATGGCCAATGGGTGTGTGTAAAACGCTTAATTCCCGATGAGCAACAAATCATAGAACAAACGCTGATCGCGCTAGTCGATGAAGGCTGCGACCTGATCTTAACAACTGGCGGCACTGGCCCAGCCAAGCGCGATGTTACGCCCGAAGCGACCCTTGCTGTCGCCGACAAAGAAATGCCAGGGTTTGGCGAACAGATGCGCCAAATTAGCTTGAACTTTGTACCAACCGCAATTCTTTCGCGTCAAGTCGCCGTGATTCGCGGCAATTGCCTAATCATCAATTTACCAGGCCAGCCAAAATCGATTAAAGAAACATTGGAAGGCTTACCTGCGAAAGACGGGCGAAAGGTGGTGCACGGTATTTTCGCAGCGGTTCCCTACTGTTTAGATTTAATCGGCGCACCCTACATTTTTACGAACGCCTACATTTGCCCAGCGTTTCGGCCAAAATCAGCGATTCGAGAAAAGCCCGCCACCAACGGTTAACTACAGAGCATTTAACTAAAGAGCAGTTAACTAAAGAGCAGTTAACTAAAGCCTTCGTGTGGCATCAAAAACGCCGTGAATGCCCATAACACTCGCAATGGCTGCGGTTAGCTTTGTTGCGGAAGACACCTCGACGGTAAATCGCATGTAGGCAATTTGATCTTTCGATTGTGTACTAGCTGCGGTCACGTTAATCTTCTCGCGGGCAAGCGTATCGGTAATGTCTCTCAGCAAACCTTGCCTATCATAGGCGTGCACTTGGACGTCTACCGGGTAGCTCTTACTGTCATCGGCAAGGGTGTGTCCCCACGTACAAGGTAGTTCACGCTCGGGGCTTTTAGCAATCATCGCTTTAAAGCTCTTGCAATGCCTTCTATGTATGGAAATCCCATGGCCACGGGTAACAAAACCGTCAATGTCATCTGGCGGTAAAGGTCGGCAGCACTTTGCAAGCTGGGTCATTAAAAAATCAACGCCAACCACCAGCACATCACTTGCTTTTTGGCTTCGATTTGGCGTGCTTTGGCGCGGCTTATTGAGTGCGTCTAATAGCTCAGCGGCCTCATCGCCTGGTAAATGTATTGATTTACTCGCCTCGGGCCTTGCTATATCGGCATCGCTGGCCGCACGGGCAGCCATTATCTCTTCAATAGCGTTAAACCACTGGCGTACTTTAGTCTTTGCCCTAGCACTGACTAAAAACCCGAGCTGCGGGTTCAACCAATCTCTTGACGGCCCTATTCGTGCACCCTGCCCGCTATTCGCACCGCCCGAGTGTCTATCCGTTTGAAGCACAAATTCAGCAGGTGTGACTCGCACTGCTTTGGAGGCCAAAATCTCAACCGTCTGCCCGTTCTCTAACGGAGTTGTAAGTGGCACTAACTGATCATTGACCTTAGCGCCTCTACAACGATGTCCTAGATCACTATGCACATGATAAGCAAAATCAACCGGGGTAGAACCGGAAGGTAGCTCTATCACTCGCCCTTGGGGAGTCATCGCATAAACATGGGTAGACGCGGGCACCGCAATCGAATGCGCAACATCATTTTGCCAAGCTAGGATTTGCCTCATCGCTGCAACCCTTGCCTCTTGGCTTTGGGCACCACTGACTTTACTGCCTTGCCCGGTATTTTCCTTATAGCGCCAATGCGATGCAACCCCGTACTCTGCAAACTGATGCATCTCATTGGTTCGAATTTGTATCTCGACAGGTCTACCGTCGTTGGCCCGCACAACTGTATGCAAGGACTGATAGCCATTCGGTTTGGGTTTTGCGATGTAGTCGTCATATTCTGACGCAATCGATAGCCAGCTTTCATGCACCACAGCCAACACCGAATAACAATCCTTTACGCTGTCTACCAACACTCGAAATGCATGTAAATCCGATAGCCCCTCAAGCGGGAGATTTTTCGCCAGCATTTTCTTATGAATACTGTAAATATGCTTCGGACGACCTGCGACAATGGCTTTAATGCCCCGCTCGGCAATCTTCGCGCTCAATTGAAGTTGAAACTGTTCAATAAAATCTGTTCGATCTTGGCGTTTTTCTTCTAATTGTTTAGCAATTAACTTATAGGTAACAGGGTCCGAAAAACGAAAGGCTAAATCTTCAATTTCCCATTTCAACTGCCAAAGACCTAATCGATTCGCCAGAGGGCTAAGCACTTGTAACGCCTCAACGCAAAAAGCCGTGCTCGGTTTATTCCGTTCGGTAACGAATTTCCGAAATTGTTGCAATGCACTTGCAAGATAAATTAGCGCAACCCGCTCATCTGACACCATCGCGAGAAGCATCCGCCTGAGCACTTCTAATTGATTTTGAGCTGGCAAATCAACTGCCTGATTTTTCAGCACAACAGGGGCTCTGAGCGACCTCAAGGCATTCAACGATGAAATGAGTGGCCACACACTAGAAAAGCCTTCAGTTTCCAACAGCTTCTTGCCAACCGCCTGATTTTGATCCGAAGCGTCGCCCGCGGAAAACAGTAAGGCAGCGACAAGTGTCTCTTTATCGCAACCGATCCCTTCTAAAATAAGCGCGGTTTCCAAACCATGCTGAAAAGTGAATTTCGCGCCACTTACATCCACATATCCAACGGAAGCCTGCTGCATTGCAGCAAAAATTACTTCAAATTTTGTGAGATCCCCCAGAAGATCAAGAGTATTCGTCATATTCGAAATATAATGATTGGTAACCCAAAGGGCGAGCGTGGCCTATGTATGTGTGCAAGCGAAGTACATCACTAAATGTAATGCTTTTATCTGATTTGTCGATTATTCTTACAGATATCGACGACATGGCGTGAGAAACTTCATTCTTGATTTAACCCCTCACCAGTAAAGTCATAACTTTAATGACTCGGCGTCCTTGACAGGTCGATTTAACTAGATGATCAGATTATTCAACCACTTTCTCTCTGTTCGACTCGTCTTGTTGACGATTGTCGAGGCATTGGTGATATTTCAAGCGGTCTTGCTTGGGTTCAAAATGAGAAGCTTAGGGCCAGTGGCGGCGCCTTGGTTCGAGGCTAGCTCATTTACGGTTGTGATGATGCTTATGATGACAGGATTAGGCCTGTACCAATCGCAGGCGGAACCATTTTTAAGCTCATTTCGCCGCCTATTGGTCGCATTTGCCCTAACGCTAGTGCTTATGTCGGTACTGTTCTATGTGTTTCCAGCAACCTACGTGGGGCGGGGTACATTTCTGCTTGTCTCTCTATTTACGTTCACAGGCGTATTTTTAGTCCGCATATTTTTCTTTCGTGTGACAGATTTCGGACTTCCTAAACGGCGGGTGCTTGTGCTGGGTAACGGTGGCGAGGCCGAAGGCGTAATCAAGTTTCTTCATCAAGGAGCGAGAGGTAGAAACATTCAATATGCGGGACTTTACCCAGTCACCACTGAAAAAGATTTGTCAGGAAGCGGGCGTCGATTTAACCACGACCAGCTTCGAAGAACCATTCGAGACTTACGAGT
>JAYWIG010000094.1:0-14767 GCA_043789035.1 Betaproteobacteria bacterium | reverse complement strand
ACAATTGGCGATGGCTGATCGTTTGGGCAACACAACTTGTCTTTTACGGTCTACCTTGGCTAACGATTAATCAACGACAAGCAGTTCTTTTCGATTTAGGTGCGCGGCGTTTTTATATTTTCAATCTCGTGCTGTATCCACAAGACTTGATTTATTTGACGGGTCTGTTGGTCATCTGCGCTTTTTCCCTATTTTTATTCACTGCGATTGCCGGCAGGCTCTGGTGTGGCTATGCTTGCCCTCAAACCGTTTATACCGAAATATTCATGTGGGTAGAAAGAAAGTTAGAAGGAGACCGCATAGCCAGGATGAAACGCGACGCAAGTTCACTCGCTTTTGAAAACCTGTTCAGGAAGTTTTGCAAACATGCAGTGTGGATAACTATTAGCCTTTGGACTGGTTTTACCTTCGTTGGCTACTTCACACCGATTCTTTCCTTGGCGACTGAAGTAATTGGCACTTCACTTGGGCCATGGGAGAGCTTCTGGATATGTTTCTATGGCTTAGCAACTTACGGAAACGCAGGATGGATGCGCGAGCAAGTGTGCAAATATATGTGCCCCTATGCACGTTTCCAAAGCGCCATGTTTGATCGCGACACTCTCATCGTCACTTACGATGAAAAGCGCGGTGAGCAGCGCGGATCGAGACCTCGTGCCGATTCGCCCGCCATCTATCAAAGCAAAGGTTTAGGAGACTGCATCGACTGTGGTCTTTGCGTACAGGTTTGCCCTACCGGTATTGATATCCGTAAAGGCTTGCAATATGAATGCATTAGCTGCTCAGCTTGCGTGGATGTTTGCAATGGCGTCATGAAAAAAATGAACTACCCATTAGGTCTTATTAAAAACAGCACCCAAAATGGCATCGATCAAAATTTATCGAATGCCCAGATTGTTAAGAGGGTACTTCGGCCAAGGGTCCTTATTTACTCTGCGATCCTTCTGGCTATTTCTATTGGTTTACTCACTAGCTTAGCGTTACGAACTAACTTCAAAGTCGATGTAGTGAGAGATCGTGGCACGGCAATGCAGTTTGGTGAAGGTTTGTTCGAAAACACCTATCGACTGCAAATCATGAACGCCACTGAGCAGGAGCAAACTTATTTGATCACTGCATCAGGGCTCAATGGTTTAACGATTGTTTCACCCGCTTCACCCACCTTGGTGAGTGTGGATAGCGCAAGCTCACGCTGGATATCTGTGCGTCTGCAAGCACCAATCAGGGGTAACCAAAAGGGTATCGAAATGGGTATCGAGAAGGGTTCACATCCCATCGAGTTTTCAATTCAATCTCAGGCTTCGAAAAAGGAGATCCTCCATGAAAAATCAGTATTCCTCACAGCCCGATAAGTCAGGAAATTTCTCTGCTCCTGCCGTTCGTCCTTGGTGGAAAGAGCCCTATCTTTGGATGGTCATCAGTGGCCCACTGTCGGCCGTGCTTGCCTGCGCAATTACGGCTGTTTATATCCTGCAAGGCCCTGACGCTGTTGTTCCGGAAGCCCGATACCCTCAAGGGCAATTGATCAAAAAACAGGTTGAATCTGCCGCGCCTCCACTACAACCCGCACAAATGGGGCGAAATCACAGCGCAACCGGTGGGCGTCAACCATGAACCAGTGGGCAATTGCAGCATGGGCTTCGTTTTTAGGCGCAGCTCTTTTGGAAGCTATCGTTTTTTCCCTTGTTGATCCATCTGAACTTCATTCTATCGGAGCCACTACCCTTCCCTCTCGTTTAGGCGTCTATACAGTGGCATTCTTTTTATTTTGGATTCAAGGAATGTTTTGCGCGAGTTTGGCGATGTGGTTGGCACGAAAGCAGAGCGCGTAATGCAAAACTCGTTAGCGATTACCGGGTTACTGATGGGCTTGGCGGGCGGGCCTCATTGCTTAGCAATGTGTGGCTCAGCATGTGCGGGGTTAGGTCGAACGAATCCGAAAAATAGTCTCCTGCCGATGGTGACTTTTCAGTTTGGTCGATTACTTGGATACTCCGCTTTGGGGGCTCTGGCGGCGACTTCGATGCAGGGGCTAGGTTGGCTCAGTATTCAGACTGCAAGCCTGCGCCCCATATGGACAATGATTCACGTTGCTGCGGCATTAATGGGTCTCACTTTACTCATTCAAGCACGACAACCGCAGTGGATTGAATCTGCGGCCAAATCAGTTTGGCAAAGCAGCCGTAGCCTTAGCCGTGCCTTACCTAACTCTGCCCCAGCCGTAGTCGGTCTATTGTGGGTATTCTTACCGTGCGGGCTTTTGTACTCTGCGCTACTCGTAGCTGCGATGAGCAGTAACGCATTTGATGGCGCGCTGGTGATGGCACTTTTCGCACTCGGTAGCGCAGTTTCCTTGCTTGCAGGGCCTTGGGTTTGGACAAAACTTCGAGGTTATGACTCTGGCCCTTGGGCGATACGCTTGGCCGGTCTAAGTCTGTTCTTAATTTCATGCTGGGGTTTATGGATGAGCATCGTTCACAATACGGCACCTTGGTGTGTTTAATGAGCCATCAAAACCGGTAATGTCATGGACTCTAATATAGACCTTGATGCGCCACCGAGAACAAATTCCCTTGCGCGGCTATGCCCATAGCAGCCCATAACAAGTAAATCTGCACCCAGGTCTACCGACCACGATAAAAGCGCCTCGCCGCCCGTTTTAACTCCAAAACTAGACTGAAAACTGGGCTTAACCAATACTCCGTTTGCTCGCAAATACGCTTCGAAACGCTCCCGAAATTCATCGCTAACTTCTTGCCGCACATCGGCAACAAGATGAATTGACTTTGCGTTTTGCAAGAATGGTAACGATGCCGACAGTGCATTCGCAGATTCTCGCGTCGGCTTCCAAGCAATCATCACGTTTTGTAGCGTCGACTTCATGCTGCCAATGAAAGGAAGAATCAGCGCAGGCTTACCACTTTCTATCACAAGACTATCGATAAGGTCCTTAGGAACGGTGTGCATGTCTGGGTCGGCAGAATTGTATTGCCCTAACACTAGTAAATCCGCGAACCACGAATGCCTGAGCAAGCTATAGCCAGGCAGCTCCATAATTTCAGCGTTCCAAGACGCATATACACCCGACTTTTCCGCCCAACCATCAAAACGTAATTTCGCTTTGCTACGGCGATTTTCATCTGCTTCCACAAGTACTGAAAAGGCCGCAGCGGAGTATTCACCATAAGCCATCGTTGTCGCCAAATAACTTGGTGTTGATGCGTAAACGACTTCGATAACGCTAGCGGTCGCCTCTGACTTTGAACGAATGTTCCCAACTTGTAGCGCGAGATCAAGCCGACGATCACCTTCGACGCTATCGTCGAGGTGTACAAGTATTTTTCCAAAACTATTCATGTTGAGGCCTTTCGATGAAAGCAAATAACTAAACAAGTATCGTCATTTTTATTCGCCACCTACTTTATGTTTTTGCGTTAGATCAAGCTTTCGCATCATTTGTTTATTTTGCCGATATGCAATGCGTATATTTGATCTTTATCAATTCCAAGCAAATGCTACGGAGTTAATCTCTGGCAATATGGGCGATCAAGAACTGTTTAGCATTCAAAATATTGTTGTGGTCGCGTTTACAGGGCTCATCGTTGTTTCCTGTGTATTACTTCACTACGAGGCTTTTAGTCTTCTAACTCGGATAATGGGTCGATTGCACATACGCATCCGCAGACGCAGGATCTTGCTGCTCATCATGGGCCTTCTGGTACTGCACATCACTGAAGTCTGGCTATTTGGTATTGGATACTTTTTATTACTACAATATCCGAGCATGGGTCAAATCAGTGGATCAGCCGGGGGGCTACTCGATTTGGTTTACTTTTCAGCCGTGGTTTTCACTACCTTAGGTCTCGGTGACTTAATCCCGACTGGTGCTATTAGACTACTAACAGGCATGGAAGCGTTGACCGGGTTTGTTCTTATTACTTGGTCAGCCTCATTCACATTTCTCGAAATGCAAAGGTTTTGGAAGAACGATTAGGTGCGGCCAATTTCCCAAGGAAAGCCATTCTGCGTGTTCTTATAAAACCCAAAGTGCGATACGCTTATCCAAGCCAGAGCGTAAGAAATACAGTCTCTGCCAATTGCTTTTTAATTGATCTTCGTCAACAACGCTGTAATCAGATCACCTACAGTGAAAGGCATCAACTAAGAGAAAATACTATGATCAAGCTAGCCACAGTTACCAGCGAACAAATTCAAGATTTGAAGCTAATTTTGGAGCAACGCCATAAGCTACTTGAAGCGCAAGAAACACTCGATTTCAATAAACTCGTTAAAGTTTCTGAAGACGGCTTGGACGCTAAACACGAAGAGTTTTCCGAATCAAATTTAACACTGGCTGCTGAGCAGGAGTTAACGCAGCGGCATTCGAATGAAATGCGCCAAATAGAGCAAGCTTTTGCCAGAATACGAGATGGAACTTTCGGTATATGCATTGACTGTGACTCCGCGATTGATTTCCCTCGACTGTTAGCGTACCCAACGGCGTTAAGGTGCATGAGTTGCCAAGAAGCATTTGAGCTACTTGAGAAACGCGGCTTGTAAGATTGCATGCTGTGTGTGGTATCTTGCCCCTCTATGGACGGTATCTCTCAGCTCAAAGTTTTCGTGGTTGATGACGACGCAGAAATTCGAACTCTGCTGGTTAGCTATTTGAGTTCGCAGGGAATGTCAGTTTCGGAAGTTGGGTCAGAAGCAGAGTTACTCTCCAAAATGCGATTAACTGCGCCCGATGTGATTTTGTTAGATGTAAACCTAGGTACGGAGGACGGATTCTCGATAGCCCGCAGGTTACGTGAAAATTGGCGCGGTGGCTTGATCATGCTTACTGGTCGAGGCGATACCATTGATCGGGTTGTAGGGCTAGAAATTGGTGCCGACGACTATGTCGCAAAACCATTCGATTTGCGCGAGTTGCTTGCACGAATTAGAAGCGTTGGAAGACGTGTATCGCAGGCCACCGAGAATACCAAACGATTTCGGTTTGAGCGGTTTTCGTTAACGGTAGAGGCCCGGGAATTGCGCGATGATCAAGACGAAGTAATTGCTCTCACAAGCGGTGAATTTAATTTATTGGTGGCACTTGTTGAAAATCATGGACGAGTGTTGAGTCGAGATGCGCTACTACAACTCACGCATCGCCGCGAGGCAGCGCCATTTGATCGAACAATCGATGTACAAATAGGTCGATTACGTAAAAAGCTTGGCGACGACAGCAGCATTCCGAGAATCATCAAGTCCGTACGCGGAGAGGGTTACCTTTTCGCAATTAAAGTTACCAAATTCTAGGTTAATGCCGTTCTGACGGCTCTTGCCAATGCCTCTAGCGTGTACGGTTTTCTCAAGAGTTCAACTTTGTCATCGGCACTAAGTTGAGACTGCAAATTCGCCCGAGTATAGCCAGAGGTGAGTAGAACCCGAAGCGATGGCTTTACGGCCGTAAGCGCCTCGCACACTTGAGGCCCAGTCTCATTAGAGCCGAGTATGACATCAGAAAATACCAAAACAGTGTCGTCATTTTCTTGCAAGCGCTCGAGTGCGCTGGCTTTACTCGCTGCGGAAATCGTTCGATACCCCAAGGCTTGAAAAAACTGCTGAGCGACATTTAAAACTGCCTCGTCGTCTTCTACGATCAGTACTTTTTCGCCGTTGCCACGCTCTAACGAGACTTCCAAGATTTCCGGATGCTTAGTTGATTTCTCCAGTAGCGCTGGTAACAACAAATCAAATCGTGTTCCGACTCCGAGCTTGCTTTGGACACTAATGTGGCCGGACGATTGCTTGGCAAATCCGTAAACCATACTCAAGCCTAAGCCACTTCCTTTACCGATAGCCTTCGTGGTAAAAAAGGGTTCAAACACCCGGTCTATAACCTCCTGCGGCATACCAGTTCCGTTATCCTCAACACTAATTTTGACGTAGGTACTTAGCTCTTCAACTTCGGCGATGATTTTGACATTTCCACCTTGCGGCATGGCATCCCGCGCATTAACGACTAAATTAAGCAAAGCAGCTTCTAATTGGCCCTCATCTACTAATATGAGAGGCAGGTTGCGAGCAACTACCAGCTCAATCTGTATTCCGTTGCCAAGCGTACGAAGTAACAACTCTTTGAACGAGATGAGTAATTTTTCAAGATTTACTTGAGTCGGATTTAAAGTCTGACGCCGAGAGAATGCGAGTAGTTTCGAAGTTAAGTCAGCGCCACTCCGGGACGCGCGCTGGGCAGCTGCAATAGCACGCGCTTTCTCTGTTTCGTTTATCCCTGGAAGTTGAAGTATCTGCAAATTTCCTGAAATAACAGCGAGTAAGTTGTTAAAGTCATGAGCCAGCCCGCCGGTTAGCTGCCCAAGCGATTCGAGCCGCATCGAATCCATTAATTTTTCTTCAGCCTCAGATCGCTCCAATGCAGTTGAAATCACGTTAGTCACGGCCTCAACAAACGCAACATCTTCGCTTGTAAATCGATGCGGTGTTCGCGATGCCATCGATATCGCGCCGACCATTTCGCCATTCTGAAATAGTGGTGCGGAGATATAACTCCTAAATCGTAATTGCGCCCCTAACGGAAGCAATGCAGGCTGGGAATTTGAATTATCCCCCACTAAGACAGGGAAGCGATGTTCATCAGGTATAAGCGCTGCGTCAATGTTCGTGCCTCGAATAGTGTCGGCCGAATCTCCGAACGCAGCGCGGATCATATAACTTTCGTCTTTTGACAAGCGATCCCCGAGCAACACCAAATCAGCCCCAATCGGTTCAAGCAGAATCTTTACGACTTGCTCACTAAGACATTGAAAGTCTCGCTCTCGCAAGGCCAACTCAGTTAAAGTGGTGAGTGTTTTTGCTCGTCGAAGTTCATTCTCGGTTCGCCTGGCAGCTAGCCGTTCAGAAACGTCGCGCATAACGACAATCGTTTCGCGACGCCCCTCCCGATTGGTGCTGGATAGCGATATTTCGACCGGAAACTCGCGCCCATTTAATTTCACAGCATGCAGCGAAAGCCCGACACCCATCGGCCGACTGTTAGTCGTTTGCACAAAGTTTGTACGCAAATGCACATGCTTCTTACGAGCGGTAAGGGGGACGAGCCGCTCCACATTCATACCGAGTAATTCGCCAGACGATGCTTCGAGTAACTTTTCTGCCTGATGGTTATTCATCCGAATCTGACCAGCGTCATCGACTACCAAAATGGCGTCGGGTGCCGATTCAAACAACAAGCGGTAGTGTGGATCTTCGGCGTTCGGAATCATCTAGCGTTGCTCATTCCATGGATTACACAAGCAAACTATACTCCGCGTTTTGTTAGATCTATAAAACCTAAGTAGCGCTTAGAGTCAATGCAGCCCTTTTTGAACTTGGGCTAACACCAAGAGTGAGTTGAGGTCGAGAATTTCAACATCTCGACGAGCAACCCTAAGCAGCCCTATTTTTTGGAATTTGGAAAAGACTCGACTAACGGTTTCAATTGTTAAGCCCAAAAAGCAACCAATCTCAGCTCTGGTCATTCTCATCTCAAATCGCATAGAGGAAAAGCCTCGGGCGGCGAAACGCTGTGAAAGATCCATCAAAAAGGCGGCTAAGCGACCTTCGGAACTGAGAAGCCCAAGCGCTGCAAGCCATCCATGCTCTTCACGCAAAGCCGAGCTCATCGCGCGAAATAGAAATCCCGCGACCTCCCGGTCCTGAGCCGCGAGCTTTTCAAGAGCATTGAAAGGGATCTCAACCAAAACGCATAAATCGTGAGCGACTACAGTAGTGGTGTGAACCGCCGAATCAATGGCCTCTAGGCCAATAAGCTCGCCAGACATCGGAAACCCCAGCACCTGCTCTCGTCCATCCTCCGTAATAAGAGAGCGTTTAGCAGCGCCGGATCGAAGAAGAAAGATGGATCGGAAGTGATCTCCGGCGCGGTGAATAAAGGTGCCCTCAGTCACTACTCTAGAGCTGCCGATCGCAACAATCTTTGCGAAAGAATCGATCTTTTGTAGCGGTGCATGCTCAAAAAACCTCGGAATGTTGAACTTATCACTATTGGCGTTTGATTGGCTGTTCATTTTGTGCGTCTTACTAGGGTTTACCATGTAGTGAGTTTGCAAACCCAAAGTAAATACAAAATGAACGGCCTGTAACGGTGTGTAAACGCCTTATCTCAGCACAAGCACCGGAATGGTGGAATGGGTGAGTACGTCTTGCGTCTCACTACCAAGAATTAGCCGTTTGATACCTTTTCGTCCATGAGAAGCCATTACTATCAAATCGCAATTATGTTTTTTCGCCGATTTGATAATTGCGTCGCCAACCGGATCAAGCCCTGTAACTGTAGTCGCTTTAACTTCATACGAGGCACACAATTCTTCGACCTGATTAAGAATTATCTGGGCATCATGCCGCAGCTTGCCCCTTACTTTTTCGGTGAACTCAATACCGGGTACTGCCCCGCCCTCATAGTAGGCAACCGGGTAACGAGGTATTGCCATAAAGGCAAATACTTCCGCGCCGAGCGACGCAGCGAGTTTAATTCCAGACTTGACGGCTTTACTTGACAGTTTGGAGCCGTCGGTAGCAATGAGTATGCGTTGAAACATGAGGAGACTCCTTTGATAAGAGTCTTCATCGTATTGACGTGGAGTTTTAAAACTTTGATCTAGATCATCAAAGTGAAGGATTTCGCTCGGCTTCCGGTTTTGCTAAAAACAGGGATTCATCTGTCAACGCGACCAGCGCCGCCGCTTGCTCTTTCGTACCCGAAAGCCAGTTTTCAAACTCAGATTCTTCGATGATCACCACCGATCTTTTATCCTGGTCAACACTCGAAAGCTTCGGGTCAGGCTTGTGCATTCGTCGCATCAGAGGATGAGCATCAGCATTCATTGTTAGCATCGTGTAAGACTCGACGACCTCACCAGTTGACTTATCCATCCAAGTGTTCCATAAACCCGCTAGACCCCACGGTCTCTCATCGGCCCGGCGAAAACGCCACCATTCATTTTTGCCAGATTCCCAATTGGGTTCAAAAAATTCCCATGCAGGTATGAGGCATCGACGCCCAGATTGCCAGCTTTGCTTAAAGGAAGCGGCCGTTGCGGCAGATTCCCATCGGCAATTGTTTGTACTGTAGGTAAGCTTTGGTGTTTTCGCGAACCACGGTACCAAACCCCATTGCCCAACGACAAGTTCGCCAATCTCGTCAGGGCTAGCCTCATCTTTACGAACAAAGGTACCCAAACCTCTAGGAAACACTTGGCGAGTTGCCCAGTCGAAGGTGGGTTTCTTGATCGACCAGATTCTTTCGAGATCGGCTGCGCCTGGGGAAACATATCTATTACACATGGTTGGGGTATTTTGCACCGGTTATTAAGCAGCGCAACAATTTGAAATAAAAACACCCGCCTCAGGTTACACAGATCTATGCTTAGATCAATGGACTCAACCTGCTGCTCAAGATCATCACAGCGCCTCTAAAAGCTTTGCAAACGGCGCAATATTGCCATCAACACTCGCGGCTTCCAGGGCGAACATTAGGTTCATTAGGAAGCGCCCTATTCGACCATTTCCATCGAAATAAGGTTGAATATAAACGAACAGAAAACGCCCCCACACAACCCTTACTGCGGGCTCTGATTCGTCATGAAGAAACTCAAAAAAGGTAGGCATTAACTCGCGGACTGAAGCGCTATTCGGTGGCACATAGGAGGATCGACGAATAAAAACTGGTCCATTTCGATAGCCCGCCTTTTACCAACGTCGCGGAAAGCACCAGCCAACCAACCTGCTACGTAGGTATGTCCCCCGCCCAAAAGCAACGCGAGAACTTCGTATGCGTCACGAATAGCAGCAAGCCATGCACGCATCAAGAGTGGCTGTGATTTAAACTGATTAGAAGAAAAAGCAACTAACGCAGCCGCCACCTTGTAGACGCGAACACCCCCAGTAAGTTCGACATTACTTGGCGATGGCACGGCGAGTCGTACGTCGAAAATCGAAACTCCATGAGGCAAATTAAGCGCCTTATTACTACCTTTAGTGGCCCGAATCTGTAATTGCCGAGGAATTATCCATTGCCCAGATAAAAGCTGCAGAGATTGCTGCGGGCTTACACACCAGCCCTCACCAAAGCGTGAGTTTAAGTAGAGTGTTGATCGGCGTCGGGCAAAAAAATTTGCCGCCCAGCTACATACTGTTTATTTATACAGTACTATTAGCCCTATGAAACACCCTACCCTGATTTGCGCTATCTGCGCCACCGATCGTTTTGAGCCGCTTCCGGTCACCGACCACCGAGGCGAATTGCTATCGTCGGCGCTGTTCGTATGTCAAGAATGTTCAGGCGTTTACTTTGCGAAACCAAAACGACCAGAGGCACCGAAATACAACGCCCCAACGCTTGGTCCGCCCACTCTCAGCACCTACGGCTCAACGTCGCCTAAGGGCAAATCTAGCTAGCCAAGATAACTGTCCCGCCCAAAGACCCGCACTTAAAAGGAGCATTGTGACTAACAACGAGCTAATCAATTTATTTAAAACGACGTTCTCAGTTGACTCTGATGAATCGTTTGCCACTGTACTTGATCTTGATGCAAAGCAAGTGAGTTTCTGGCGCTCTGGTCAATGGCCAATGCCGCTTGCCGTCAAATTGCGGCTCTCCGATCACCTTGGTTTCGATTGGGTGCAAGAATCGGTTAAGTACCTTCTCAATCCGCTCGAACATGCACGTGCGATGTTGCTCGATGGACAACGAATCGCCCAACATTTACCTGCAGCGTTCCGCTAAAAATATTTGTCCGTAATAAGCTAAAGTAATCTCATAAGATTTTTGAGGTGTAAATTGAAATGTCATTTAATGAGTTTACGACGAACTTTCACAGCCAGCGTTCGCACAATTAGGAGGGAGCAAGTCTTGCCTAACGAGTTTAATTTTTTAGTTCCTTGATTTTCTCGAGTCTTTGTTCGTCTGTCATTTCATCACAGCGACTGCTTCGATCAGGCATGCGAAGCCAATCTTGCGTTCCTTCCCTTGGCCCATAAATTCGATCAGCCTGTTTAAATATGGCCCATGTAAAGAATGCCATGCTAATAACGGCTACATGCCCCGCCATGTTGTACGCAATCATTTTGGAATCTCCAAAATACAATCCAAAAGCTAGACACCAGAGACAAGCTAAAAGTATTGTGGCAAGGTATCTAAGATTAACCGGAGCATGTCTTAGCGGATTGAGGTTCGGATCCAAAAGGCTGCGAACTTTTTGGAGCGTGAAATAGAAATACTTAAAAACTGAGGCCATGTTAATTCCTAAAAATTTATTTTTACTAGTCAAAAATTGAAACGCTTTCCAAGACTTTGATTTTTGGAATGTCTCTTGTTGAGAGTTCATACCCGAACTGGGCCGAACGATTTTATTAATAAGTACTGCGAGAAAAACTTAGCGTCCGCGAGCAGATTCGCTATAGGTACGCTAAATGCAAAAGCGGCGAAGTTCTTGAACAATGACGTCATGCTGTTTTTGCTTGGAGTCAAGAAGCGATGAAAGAAGGAGGTAGCGGCAGCCCTTCAGCAATGGCTACTTGTTCGAGTGCTTTCTCGAACAGCATACGCGCACTACCAGCAACCTGCTGCAAGTAGATGTGCAATTGTGCGTCTGCGGCGCTTTTGTTGGCGCAGTCGCTGCTGTATTTCTCGAAGCAGGAGACTTGCAGCAACAATTCCGCCAAATGGCTAGGGCACTCACATGCCACTGCGGTTGAAAGTCCCGCAAATTGTGTCAAGGCAGCGTCGTCAAATCGCGGGGGTAGCACGGTTTGCTGAGTAACTCCTCTGGAAACAAGATGAGCTGAATCAATTGCCGCTTTGGCTTGCGGTGCCTTTACGGGCTGCAAAGATGCGAGCCACTGACCTAGGGAGTTATCGTCTGAAGGTTCGTTTACGATGTCGATACCGTTCCCGATCAACTCTGCTCGACCTACAGCACTAGAAAAGCGGTAAACCACCGCTACCGCTGCAGCTCGCAAGGTGTCTTGAGTAGCGCGCAATTCTTGCAGCACGCCAGACTGCAAACTTGTAGCCTGCCACAACAAAAGGTCGACGGTGACGTTGTTGACGGATTTTGCGGCTTGTGCTGCCTCGGATAAGGTATTAAACACCGCGACCACCTGCAGCGCTACACCAGCAGGCTGACGATCGACCAAACGCTGGAGACGAAGCGCTAAACCCTGCCCGATTACAACGACTCGTGCTTGTGTTTGCGGCTGTGCCTCACGCTGGTTGGACAAGATGGAGCGATTACCAGCAGAAATCATATCGCGCAATTGTTCAGTCTCGAGCACCGCCAGCAAGCCAATGCCGTGACCCTGCGCGGTAAGTTGACGCAGCAAGGTGGTTCGCTCAACGTCGGCCGATGAGTACAGCCGTTGCCCCGATGCTGAAGTGGTGGGGCGCACCGCGTTGTAGCGCTGTTCCCAAATGCGCAAAGTCGCCACTGGCATACCCGCCATGCGCGCGACTACGCCGCTTCTAAAAGTTGGCGACACTTGGTTTCGCTGCAGTGCTGATGGTTGAGAAACAGAGTGTGTGGTCGTCATACAGTGCAATTTGAGTTGATTTTGAGTTCGATTATACCTCAGATAATAAAGGTATTGAGTTGACTTTCTATCTTTTGCATTAATATTCGGACTCAATAAAAACGTTATTGAGTGTTTTTTTAAGATTGATTAAGTTGTCATTAATTTTGGATGAGCGTACCCTTAAATTGAAGATTAGCGAATCTACAGAACCTCTGAAACTCCAAAAACCAAAGCCACTGGCGTTGTATTGAAATTAATGCGGCTTTTTTTAAAACGGAACTTCAATATGAACAGTAATCGACGTATATTTTTTATAACGCTTGCCGCTGGAACCTCCCTTTTAGCAACGTCCGCCCAAGGCCAAGTGAAGGCTGATGAGAAAGACGCGCAGTCAGTGGCCCTAGGCTATGTGGCAGAAGCCACTAAAACCGACCCAAAGAAGTATCCAAAATACGCCAGCGGCCAGGTTTGTTCAAACTGTGCTCTGTATCAGGGTAAAGCAAATGATGCTTTGGGCGGTTGCCCATTATTTGCTGGCAAGCAAGTTGCAGCAAAAGGCTGGTGCAGCGCATATGCGAAGAAAGGCTAACGTTGTCTGATTTAGCCAAATTGCTTTTACTTGATGCGCGCCGAGCGCAGAGTTCGAACGCAAGTTCCGTGTTGCTCAGCCCAGGAGACCCGCTGCCTTCCCAGGTACTTGCCGACCTGCGCACCGACCACGCCGGCGAAATAGGCGCGGTCTACATCTACCAAGGGGTGCTTCGATTTGCGCGAGACCCATTACTTCGAGCGTTTGCGCAGCACCACCTTGCAACAGAACAAAAACACCTGGGTCTTGTTACGGCGTGGTTACCAGCGGAGCATCATAGTCGACTGCTGCCAGTATGGCGTCTGGCCGGATTCCTAACTGGCGCCCTACCCGCGCTCTTCGGCCCACGGGCCGTCTACGCAACAATCGAAGCTGTCGAGACCTTTGTTGACAACCATTACAACGAGCAAGTGCAAATGCTGGCTTTGCAGCCAACCCTCGGCAAGCTTCTACACACCTTGCAACTCTGTCAGGCGGATGAAGTCGCTCATCGTAAAGAAGCGGCGGCGGCTCGCGGACCTGAAACACTCAACATAGTATTGCGCGCCTGGTGTGCGATGGTGGGAGCCGGTTCTCGCGTTTCAGTGGCGTTAATTCGCTACATTTGAGCATCACCCGGATGCCTCTTAGTGCAAAGACACTCAAGTTAACCACACTGCACCGTTTATCTACAGAAACAAGAAAAGCCACCGCTGCTGAAGCCCATTTGGAGCAAGATATGAACGAATCCGATCGAACCAACACAGACCAACACCCTGCGACCCTCACCGTACTCTATGACGGCGCTTGTCCATTGTGCCGACGCGAAATCTCCATCTATCAAAACCTACAACCGTTGCAGCCTGACACGCTAGTTTGCTTTGCTAATGTCAGCAACTTGGCAGTACCTCTGCCACCGAGTACCACACGCGAGCAGCTACTAGCGAGGTTTCATGTGCAAAGTTGGGACGGCCAATTGCTCAGCGGTGCCCAAGCTTTTCTGGCCCTTTGGGCTGTTCTGCCAGGCTGGCGCTGGCTGGCCATGTTTGGCCGATTGCCAGGAGTCTGCTGGATGATGGAACAAACATATCGATTATTTCTGAAGCAGCGGCCGACTCTTCAGCGCTGGGCCGCGCGCTGGGACTAACCTTCTAAAAAAACCACACTAGTCTTTCTGCCGGCATCCGGTTCCACATTCTGTTTTATAGGGCCCATCATGCAATCCATTGTTCTCATTACCGGCGCCAGCGGCGGCATTGGCAGAGCGCTTTCACATCAGCTCCACAGTCAGGGCCTTAAAGTAGCAGTAGTCGGGCGCGATGCAGACCGTTTGGCTGAAGTTGACGCGGCTCTGCGCATCGTTGCCGACACGACTACGCCGGAGGGCGCTGAGCTGGCGATAAACGCTTGCAAGGAATCACTTGGTGCTGCGCCCTCAATGCTGGCGCATTGCGTGGGCAGCACCTTGATTCAGCCTCTGCATCGCACCAGCGCACAAGCTTACAGAGAAGTGATACGCATTAACCTAGACAGTGCAGTATTTATGCTACAGGCCTGGATCGCCGCGCTTCAAGGCGGCCCAGGCGCCGCTGTCTTGGCCAGCTCTGTCGTTGCACGCAT
>JAYWIG010000093.1:0-4044 GCA_043789035.1 Betaproteobacteria bacterium | reverse complement strand
AGCGCATGCGGGCTGGGTCACGAACAGGTTCTATCGCATGTATCAAATCGGCAAATCTTGAGGCTGGTAGGGATGCGTAGTGCACCACTGGCTCTGGCCCTCCGAGAACTGCTTGAGCCAAGGCAATTTTAGCCTCAGGTGTGCCCAGAGATAGGCTGACTGTTGACAGGTAAGGCTTTAGATTTTGAAGGCTGTCGCGCGCGGCCTGATCGCCGCTAGTTTGTAAAAACTGATCAACTTGATGGATAGCTTCGTCGACGGAAAAGTTTTCGCGCTGGCACAAAATAACGCGACTGGCGGCTGGGAGATAGCCATCGCGAGCCAGCCTTGCCAAGGCGGGAATGATCTTGCGCTTTGCGAGATCGCCAGCCGCACCATGAAGCACGAAAGTGAATGGAGCAACGGGCTTTACTTCCGGTTGTGATTGAGATTCTGGCGCAGAGGTCATAAGTAAATTCTGATGGATTGAGCTTCGGACATTCAAACACAAACGAGTATTAGTAGTTATATTACATTCAATATTGCGATAAATGTCTTTTATCAGTAATATTATTACAAACAAGATAGGTAAAGCCGTAACTTATGACTTCCAAGCTTCATCCCGTTATCAAATCTGTTCGTGATTGTATTGAAAATCGATCCGGAGTCATCCGCGCGAACTATCTCGACAGTTTGCCGACAAAACCCGCTGATCGAAGTCAAATGGGCTGCGCTAATCTTGCCCACGCCACAGCGGTATTGCCCAAAGCTGATCGCAAAATTATCGCAATGGCGAAGGCCCCACATTTGGGTGTCGTCTCGGCATACAACGATATGTTGTCGGCTCATCACCCCTTTGCAAATTACCCGGAACTATTGTTGAGGGAGGCTAAGAAGAATGGCGCAACCCTGCAGGTTGCCTCAGGTGTTCCAGCAATGTGTGATGGCATTACCCAAGGCAGAGAGGGTATGGAGCTATCTCTGTTCTCGCGTGACGTGATTGCGATGGCCACTGCCGTAGGGCTTTCACATGATGTATTCGATGCAGTCATTTTGCTTGGAATATGTGACAAAATTGCACCGGGTCTTTTGTTAGGGGCACTCTCCTTTGGGCACTTGCCGACAGTATTTATTCCGGCAGGGCCAATGAGTAGCGGCTTATCGAATCAAGAAAAATCCAAAATCCGCCAACAAGCGGCTCAAGGGCTAGCAAATCGAGAAACGCTTTTAGCAGCGGAAGAATCTGCTTATCATGCCGAAGGTACTTGTACTTTCTACGGTACAGCTAACTCCAATCAATTGATGCTCGATTTAATGGGTTTGCAATTTCCCGGCGGTGCCTTTGTACACCCACGCGACCCGGAGCGGCAGGCCTTGGTGCAAGAAAGCGTGCGAGCTATTGTTGCAGCATCGGGTAACAGCAAGTTAGGCATTGGCCGTTTAGTTGATGCGCGTTGCCTCATCAACTCGCTGGTCGGTTTACTTGCTACAGGCGGTTCCACCAATCATGCCATCCACTGGCTGGCAGTTGCAAAAGCGGCAGGCTATCAAATTGATTGGACCGATCTTGACGATCTTTCCAAGGCTGTGCCATTGATCACTCGCATTTACCCAAACGGTAATGCCGACGTCAATGAATTTCATCAAGCAGGCGGTACTGCGGCTGTGGGCCGATGGCTTATTGATACGGGGCTCATTGACGGTGATGCATTGACGAGCTGGGGTAGCAGCCTAGGCGATACGTTAGCAGAACCTGCTTTAGATACACACGGTCAATGGTCGCCTCGACCAGCCGCAACAACGGTACGTAACGCCAATGTCTTACGAAAGCCCAGTGACCCTTTTCAAACCGATGGTGGTCTTCGTTTATTGCAGGGTAATTTAGGTCGAGCAATAGCAAAGGTGTCTGCAGTTGATGTTCAACACCGAATTGTTGAAGCTCCATGCCGTGTTTTTGAGAATCAGCAGGATGTTCTCGCTGCCTTCAATGCCGGCGAACTTGATCGGAACATTGTGGTTGTTGTTCGCTTCCAGGGCCCGCGTGCCAATGGCATGCCAGAACTTCATAAACTTACGCCGGCATTAAGCGTCTTGCAAGATAAAGGCTTTCAAGTCGCGTTGGTAACCGATGGCCGTATGAGTGGTGCGTCGGGCAAGGTACTAGCCGCTATTCATGTCACTCCGGAAGCTGCAAACGGCGGTGCCCTAGCAAAATTAAAAGATGGTGATATGGTGCGCGTTGACGCAATCGACGGAACGCTATCTACCTCGGCCGATGCTTTGGATCGGCAACCTATAACGCCTCCCCTTTCGGGGAATAATTTAGGGCGCAGTTACTTTGAACACTTTCGGTCCGCAGTATCGGGTGCGGAGCAAGGTGCCAGCGTACTTTTTAAAGATTAAGAAAATGACACTACTTAACCCGGCCTTTACTCGACCAGCATTCATTTCTCGTATAGTGCCAGTGATAGTGATTTCTAACCCTGCTCAAGCAGTGCCTTTGGCGCATGCGCTTCTTGAAGGTGGCGTCGATGTCATGGAAATCACTTTGCGCCATAAAGCTGGGTTGCCAGCCATTGAGCAAGTGGCCAAGCATGTGCCGCAGATGCATGTGGGCGCAGGTACTGTTACAAGGGTCGAGGAAATGGCTAGTGTGCAAGCCGCTGGCGCAACTTTTGCGCTCTCGCCAGGAATGACAAATGCGCTGGTGAATGCGGCCATGCAATTCAAGCTGCCGTTTATGCCGGGTGTAATGACAGCGAGCGAAGTTTTAGCGGCCCGGGAATATGGTTTTGGGTTAGTCAAGTTGTTTCCTGCTGCGCAAACTGGGGGAATCGCGATGTTAAAGGCCTTGAGTGGCCCATTAGGCGATATGCTTTTTTGTCCCACTGGCGGCGTATCATTAAGCAACTTGGCTGAATTCTTAAAACAGTCTAACGTCGCCATGGTCGGCGGTTCTTGGCTCACGCCGTTGGACGTGATTGAGCGTGGTGATTGGAAAGAAATCACTCGATTAGCGCGTGAGGCAACGGATAAAGCCAATGCAATTTAGGTCCATGCCGAAGGAAATTCAGAAATGATCATCAACCGTTTGCTCCGCGGCCTGCCTTGCTTGCTGTGCTTCGCGTCTGGCTATCCAGACTGTCGCGGCGCAAATGATCGAGCCTCCAATTAACGAACCCGATGTCGGAATGTCGCTGAATAAGACAAACCCGATCGCCGCAGACCATACCAAATCGAGGAACTTCAGCGATTGAGTCGAGGAAATGTCGGCCACTCGAAAGGAATTGGTTAAGCACCAATGCCCACTGCTACCTAGCACACCTGACAGCAAAAATATTGCCCATTGAATTGGCGTTGGCCAAACCCAATGAATTAGCGCTAAGGGTAGAGTAAAAGCTGATACGGTAAGCGCTTGCCAAAAGACGATGACGGCCGAAGTGTCTCGCTTAGTGAGTGCTTTTGTAATCAAAAATGATCCTGCAAAAACAGGTGCTGATGCGAGCATTACCAACATCCAGACGCCCCCGGTACCAGTTAGCCTTGGCGCCATGACGATGAGCATGCCAACGAAACCCAACCCAGCTGCAACCCATCTTGCTGCAACCATTTTTTCTCGTAAAAAAAGGCCAGCACCAATCATCACGAAAATTGGCGTCATAAACCCAATGGCGGTTGTATCGGCCAAGCTTAGGTGAGGAAGAGCCGCAAACCACAGAATTAGCGCCGCCGTGTGTACCGCACCGCGCCAAAGTTGGCCGCTTAACCCGTTAGGTTTGTAAGCCCGTAAACCCTCACTGATGCCCGAGCGAAATGCAATTGGCAAGAGCACAATCAAGCCAAATAAATAGCGTAAAAATTGCGCTTCAAAGCCATTCATTTGCAAAGACATCGCTCGCAGGGTGGCATTGAGCATGCAAAAAATGAATCCAGCAGCGCCAGCCCAGAGCATGGCTTTGTGCGTAGGGTTCAGGTTTGCAATAAGATTTTGATTTCTTTTTATCAAGACCAGTAAGGCATTCATCATCGTCCGCAGTGTAGCTCAGCACGGCGTATCGTATACTT
>JAYWIG010000092.1:0-4081 GCA_043789035.1 Betaproteobacteria bacterium | reverse complement strand
ACCAGCGACAGTAAAGCGATTGTCCACAATGGTTGAATCAAATACTGTCAGAATTAATCGAATTATTGAAGATGTTCTTTCAATTGCACGCCGTGGTAGCACTGTTCTTAACGTTAAAGATTTACCACTTCAAAATCCTGCCTTATTTGTTAGTGAGTGGTTGCGTGAGTTTGTCGAACAAGAAAAACTCGTCGAGCAACGAGTGGTGTTTGACGGACGCGCCGATGCAATTGCAATGCATTTCGACCCGAATCACTTGCGACAAATTATGGTGAATTTAGTCGGCAATGCGCTGCGCTACAGTTCAGGCAATAAGCGTTCTATCGTTGTGATGTGGCGTGTGAAAGAGAAGTTTGGTGAATTATTGGTGATCGACGATGGACCCGGTTTAAGCGCAGAGCAAAGGCAGCATTTATTCGAACCTTTTTTCTCGTCTGAATCAACTGGCGTGGGCTTGGGTTTGTACTTAGCCAGAGAATTATGCGTATCGAATGGTGCAGAGTTGAGTTATGCGCCGTTTAGCGACGGGCTAGTCGACATTGCAACCCATTGTTTCATCGTCCGCACCAGCCATGTGGGTTAAGTAAAAAATAATTAGTATGAATACCAAAAGTAAATTCCCTCGAGTACTTGTTGTTGATGATGAAGCCGATTTGCGCGAGCTTTTGCAAATTACCTTAATCAGTATGGGGTTTGACGTTGATTTGGCACCATCGATTGGTGAGGCTAAGCGCTTGTTATCTCAAAATACCTATGCGCTTTGTTTAACCGATATGCGTTTACCTGACGGCACCGGCATCGAATTAGTTGAGCAAATTAATCGTGCACCAGAAGCAATACCAGTTGCCGTGATCACTGCTTATGGCAGCGCAGATACCGCAGTGGCAGCATTAAAGGCAGGGGCTTTCGACTATCTTTCTAAGCCGATCGCCCTGGAAAACTTGCGAACCTTGGTTCGAGCCGCTGTGCAAGTCGATGCAATGCCAGCTATTCCTACTGCACAAGTTGTTGAAAGTAAACCGTCGATCAAAGCTTCTACGGTCGCCGATCACTCCGTCAGCATGATTGGTGAATCGGCCGCAATGCGTGATGTCAAAGCCCAAGCCGCAAAATTAGGCCGAAGTATGGCTCCGGTTGCCATCTCTGGTGAGTCGGGTACGGGTAAAGAGTTGGCTGCAAGGCTGGTGCATAGCTTGGGTTCGCGTGCCCAGCAACCTTTTATCGCCGTGAACTGCGGTGCTATTCCTGAGGCGCTGATGGAGGCCGAGTTTTTTGGTTACCGTAAAGGTGCGTTTACAGGCGCTAATGAAGATAGAGATGGTTTTTTTGCAGCCGCCAATGGTGGCACCTTGTTCCTTGATGAAGTCGCCGATTTGCCATTGCAAATGCAAGTAAAGCTGCTGCGAGCAATTCAAGAGAAAAAGGTTCGTAAAGTGGGTGCTCCTGCTGAAGAGCCTGTGGATGTGCGCATTATTAGTGCAACCCATCAAGATCTTGCCCAATGTGTCAGCGCGGGCCGCTTTAGACAAGACTTATATTACCGATTGAATGTAATCGAGTTGAATCTACCTGCGCTGCGTGATCGGATTGAAGATTTAGCCGCGCTTTGCGAAAGCATTCTTGCTAGGCTTTCCACGAGGGCCGGGCAATCCACCGTACCCATGCTTGCTACGGTTACACTAAAGTATCTTCAGACTTATCATTTCCCTGGCAACGTTCGCGAGCTAGAGAATATGTTGGAAAGAGCCTTAGCCTTCTCAAACGGTGAGGTTATCTATGTCGAAGATTTAGGCTTGCGGCCATCTATCGCTAATGAGATCGAGAATGAGCGTGCCGAAGCTTCGTCTTCATCGGTCGATGGAGTGACCGATTCCCTTCCTGATTACCTTGATCAGCTGGAGAAGGAAATGATTTTGCGGGCACTTGATGCGACTGATCAAAACCGAACCGCGGCAGCTAAGCGTTTAGGCATCACCTTTCGAGCACTGCGCTATCGTATGCAGCGCTTAGAAATGCAGTAAGCCGAAATTCTTATGGCGAAAAACTCTGGTTGGATAAACTCTGTTCGATTGCCTGATGGGGTCGACTTGGGCGAAGTGCACCGTAGAGATTCGCCAAATTTTGATGATCGGCCCGCCAGCACTTCTATTAGTCTTTTGGTGATGCATTACATCAGCTTACCCGCAAATAAGTTTAGCGGCTCCTGCGTTGAGGATTTTTTTCTTAATCGACTTGATGTCACCGCTCACGATAGCTTTGAGCAACTTGCAGCAGTTAAAGTCTCAGCACATTTCTTTTTGCGTCGCAATGGTCAACTCATCCAATTCGTGGATTGTGATAAACGCGCCTGGCATGCCGGAGTGTCTAAATTTTTAGGCACCGAGCGCTGTAATGATTTTTCAATTGGTATAGAAATTGAAGGAAGTGGCGAGTATTCATACACCAAAAAACAGTATCAGCGATTAGCAAAGTTGACTAAATTGTTGTGTGTGTTTTACCCACTGAAATATGTTGCAGGCCACAGCGATATTGCCCCAGAGCGTAAACAAGATCCTGGTCCTCATTTCGACTGGGCTACTTACCTCAAGAGTGTAGAAAGTACGGGGCTTGCCCGCCCCTTTTGATCGGCAAGGCGCGAATTTGCTTGATCCGTAAGATCAAATTGAGCGTTGTTGCGGCTCTTCGAGCAGCTTTATTCATAGTTTTTTTCGGTACGCTACGGTTGAGTGGCCGCACCATAAAAGTATCTTTTTAGTAGATCCTTAGTGGTTTGAGTCTATGTTCAGAAAACACTACAATAAGTGCTTGCCGATTCAGTTGACCCTATATATAGTGTTATCTGGGTTTGCTGAACATCACTGAAATTCTTTCTAATATAGGAAGCGAAATCAATTGAAACAGCTAACGTGGCAGCAGTTGATGTTGAACGGTGAAGTTTTTCTGCACACAAAATCAACAAGTCAAATAAAGCAACATTAATAACAAAGCAGTGAAGGCGGGTTGGATTGTGAAGTCGGTTATTCACGTAAGCATGTCGCCATGCTTGTTCCATCAACTATTTGGGGGTAATGCTGAAATGCAGTGTGTATTTCGAGCAAGAAGACTCCCAATCAAGAGACTTTCAAATAAGTGGTCAAGAGCTGCGCAACCGGCCGTATTCGTTTCGCTATAAGCTAAGACGATTTTTAGTTTTCAGATTACACCAGCGATAGCGGCGTTTAGCGTCGCGTTATAAAGAGGAGAAGTATATGCAATGGATTTCAGGTGACGCTCAGCTAGGACAAGCAAACCCAGCAGGTTGGCAGGGTGGTGTAGTTGGTGGTGAAGGGTTTAACACCAGTGGCGTTACCGCCGCTGGGTTGGCAGTGCCTGTGGTGCTGGGCGATTTCAAAATTATTCGTCGCAATGGTGCGGTGGTCAGTTTTGAGCCGAGCAAAATCTCTGTTGCTATTACTAAAGCGTTTCTCGCTGTAGCGGGTGGCCAAGGCGCTGCATCGGCTCGAGTGCGTGAAATGGTTGGCAAGCTTACCGATATGGTTGTGTATGCTCTTACACGTAGTAAGCCATCAGGTGGCACGTTTCATATTGAAGATATTCAAGACGCGGTTGAGCTTTCCTTGATGCGTTCTGGCGAGCATGAAGTTGCTCGTGCCTATGTTTTGTATCGGGAACGACGTACACAAGAGAGAGCTGCTAAATTGGCAGAGCATCCAGCCGTTGTTGAGCATGCGCTGAATGTTACTGCTCCTGAAGGTCTGCGTCCTTTGGACAAAGCTTACCTGCGTGACGTGATTGATGCGGCTTGTGCTGGTCTTGGCGAGTTTGTATCGGCTCAGAACATCGAAGTTGAAACCATTAAAAATCTTTATGATGGTGTGCCGCTAGAAGAGGTGTATAAATCAGCAGTGTTGGCTGCGCGCTCAGAGATTGAAAACGATCCAGCGTATAGCCAAGTTACGGCGCGTTTATTGATGCACACGATTCGCGCTGAAGTATTGGGTGAAGAAACGACTCAATCGCAAATGACGATTGCTTACCCAGAGTACTTCCCAAAGTTTATTAAAAAAGGCGTCGAAGCGGG
>JAYWIG010000091.1:0-4108 GCA_043789035.1 Betaproteobacteria bacterium | reverse complement strand
ATTGTTAATGAGGTGGATGCTAATAAATCTATGCAGTTATCACTGCGTTGGGCACAACGTTCACGCGATGAATTTAATCGCTTAGAAAACAAGAACGCTCAATTCGGCATTGTTCAAGGCGGCATGTTTGAGAATTTGCGTAACGAGTCGGCCGCGAAACTCATAGACATGAATTTCGAAGGCTATGCGATTGGCGGCTTGAGCGTCGGCGAACCTAAAGAAGATATGTTGCGTGTGCTGCGCCACACCGCGCCGCTGCTACCAACCCAAAAAGCCCGTTACCTCATGGGCGTCGGCACGCCGGAAGACTTGGTTGAAGGAGTGGCCGCAGGAATCGATATGTTCGATTGTGTACTGCCAAGCCGTAACGCGCGAAACGGCTGGCTATTTACTCGTTTTGGCGACTTGCGTTTGCGCAATACTCGATACAAAACCGACATGCGTCCAGTCGATAGCCAGTGCCAGTGTTATGCCTGCAAGAACTTCTCACGCAGCTATATTCACCACCTGCAAAAAGTCGATGAGATCTTGGGCGCACGGCTAGCCACCATCCACAACCTGCACTACTTTTTAGAACTCATGAGCGACATGCGCCTCGCAATTGAGAACAAACAATTCGCAGCGTTTCAAACGAAGTTTCATGCGGATCGCGCTAGGGGAGTGGATGATTGAAGTTTCTCGCGAAGGAAGAGTGTCTTTTGTGTAGATCTAAACTGTTGAAGTAGTTGCCAGAATCAAAGCGACGCGAGCCTGAAGCGCAGGTACAACTTCTTGTACATACCATGGGTTCGCTTTTAACCAGATATTGTTTCGAGGACTAGGATGGGGAAGCGGTAACACTTGCGGCGTCGAACTCGCTAAGTAAGCTTGCCAATTCTTGACGGTTTCCGTCATTGTGGCAGCTTGAGAGTCTTTGAGGTGCCAATCCATCGCATATTGGCCTATTACTAATGTCAACTCAACGTTGGACATCGCAGCCATTAGGGGCGCTCGCCACAAGGGTGCGCATTCTTTGCGTGGTGGCAAATCGCCAGATTTTCCGGTGCCAGGGTAACAAAAACCCATAGGCAATATGCCAATGATTTTCGGGTCATAAAACTGCTCCGAATTTACCCCCATCCATTGCCGTAGGCGCTCACCACTGGCATCGTCGAAAGGTACGCCAACGTCGTGAACTTTGCGCCCTGGTGCCTGCCCGACAACTAATATTTTTGCACTCGCTGCAACCTGCAATACCGGGCGCACGCCGTGAGGCAAATGTTCGGCACAGGCTGTGCAGCTGCGCACATTTTGAAGTAAGGCTTTTAGAGCAATTGGTTTAGGCATAGTAATTACTTCAGTGTTTTGAGGTATGCGACAAGGTCAGTTCTGTCTTGCGAATCGCTTACAGAGTAACCGATCTTTTGCCCGGGAATAGTTTTTTCAGGGCTTGCTAAACATTTGGACGCAACGCTGCGATAAATCGTCTGGTTGGGTTATTTAAGATAATGCTGCTACGTCACGCGATCAATGCGAATCTGGTAAAAGTATGCGTTCTGGCTGGCCTTGCCGATGAGCGCATTGCAAAGGCCTTAATGGCTATGCATGAACAACCTGAACGTGACTGGACGACAGAGCCACTCGATGCGTTAAGCTTTAATCACCCTTCTTCACCATATTGCTGCGCATTATCCGGCACAAAGAATGCGGTCTGAACATTGCCTGCGATTAAGTCAGTCAGCGCCGCCGCGGGCCCGATGTTCAAATTATCAAACGCTCAATAGGACCAGTTGCGGAAAGTAGCTCTGATATCCGCTGGGGTCGCGAGTTAAAATACTCAAATTGGCTACGGCAGCATGCGCGCCAATGTAGAAATCCGGTAGAGGGCGCGACATATTACCGCCTCTAAGCCGATATGCGGCGAAGGCTCTTGCCGCGAGCGCAGCGCAGGCCCATGGAAGCGGACTGCGTAGGGTGTCGTAAACGTCGAGCAACTCATCAATTGCCGCTACGTCTGGATTGGGAACAAGAAGCTCGGTATAAATGACTAAATTAACGTGTAACGGAGACTTCTCGCTGCAGGTTTGTAGCCAATCGATTGCTTTGTTATGCCACGGACTCGCTTCATCAATGCAATCGATCCAAACATTGGTATCAACTAACACTCCGGCACTGCCGTCATAACTAGAGAGGCTAGAAGCCATATTTCGTTGCTACTCTAAGCTCGTAGAAAGTCCATAATTTCGTCTGCTCCCAACTGCCTGAATTCAGTGCTGTAGCTCGCGCGAACACGAGCGGCGGCCCGGCGAGCCATTTCCCGCCGATCGCTCTTCACACTGGTTGAAAGTGGTGTCATCACAATCTTGCCTCCATCCAAACTAAACATCACTTCGCTTCCAGGAGCAACACCAGCGGCCACCCTGATGTGTTTTGGGATGGTGACTTGCCCTTTTTCACTAATAAGCATTTTGATTTCCCTCGAAGTAGGAATCGGAAGTAGGAATCATACCAACAATTATTCGATAAGGCCAGACTAATTCAGGCACATTCGCGTATTCGACCAGTTTTTGAATCAAAAAGCGAAATACTAGCTATCACTCGGCCTTAGCACCAGTCGATTTGATCACCTTGCCCCAGCGTGGAATTTCTGACCGTATCCAAGAAGCGAATTGTTCTGGAGAGGTAGCAACCACCTCAAACTCCATCGCCTGCAGCTTATCGCGAATTTCTTGTGAAGTCACAATCTTTACGATCTCGCGGTTGTAACGATCAATGATGTTCTTTGGCGTGCCACCGGCGGCTAGCAAACCGATCCATGATGTGGCAACCAAATCTGGGTAACCAGATTCGATCAACGTTGGAATGTTCGGCGTGCTTCCAAAACGCTTGGCACCGCTTGAGGCGATGAGCTTCAAACGCCCTTCCTTGACATACTGTTGCACATTGCCAGGTACAAAGAACGCCGCTTGCACATTGCCTGCGATTAAGTCAGTCAATGCAGTAGCCGGGCCTTTGTAAGGTACGTGGGTTAGATCAACGTTGGCGGCTGTTTTCAACATTTCCATGGTCAGGTGCGAAGAGCTGCCAATTGCAATTGACGCATAAGCCAATTTGCCTGGTGCAGCCTTGGCTTTACTCACCAAATCGGCAACTGAGTTAATACCAGACGAAGGATTCACCACTAAATAATTTGGCGTTGTCACCATCAAACTAATAGGCACTAAATCCTTTACAGGGTCATAAGGCATTTTGTCGAACAACGTTACATTCACAGCGATTGGGCCGTTGTAACCAATCAATAAGGTATGGCCATCAGGCGCAGATTTTGCGACCGCATCGGCACCGATATTGCCACCGGCACCCGGTTTATTTTCAACAATAAATGACTGACCAAAAACCTCTTGTAATTTAGGCGCAATCAATCGGGCTAGCACGTCATTGGTGCTACCCACGATTGGCACAACAATCCTCACAGTTTTTGTGGGTGCCCATTCCTGCGCGGCGGCACTATTGAAAACACCGACACATAAAAGCGCGGACAACAATAATTTTTTCATTTCGAACTTTACAAGGAATAAACTGGTTTTTTCAAAGCATCGGCTAAATGATCTTTAGCCCATTCCATCGGCGAATCGTCTAAAGGTAATAACACACCCGCTGCTCGAACTCGATGCGACTCCGCCTTCAAAGCGGGCGGTTCAGTACCATTCTGCACGCTTTTCACGCCCTCGATCAACATGCGTCTGGCCATGCTAATGCCTTTGTCAGTTGGCAAGATGCGCTCTGCTTCATGGTTTTGAATCGGCCCCATGCTCTCTTGCAACGAAGCATCTTGTTCAGAAAAACCAAACACACCGCTATAAGAGCGACGCTCTTTCTGCGCCACACGATCTATTAAGTAATCGTTATCTTTATTAGCAGCTGGCCTCCAAGTACCCTGTTCATACTTCACATGAATGCCCTTGCCTGATTTCATCGCATCTAGTTCCTCATGCGACAATGACTTATTCGGGTGAAAGTTAATACTCCATGCCCAACAATTTTCATCATCAATAGGCACCCAGACGTGCGCGCCCAACGCATGCTCCCCAAACGGCGGAATAAAGGTATACCAAGGAAATAGCCACTG
>JAYWIG010000090.1:0-4109 GCA_043789035.1 Betaproteobacteria bacterium | reverse complement strand
GCTCTATCGGTTCAATAGGCTCTGGACGACGTAAAACGAGCATCACGACGATGATCAACACAATCAGGCTGAGCACCGCACTGATCACGGAAAAAACTAACAAAAGTTGCAAAAAAGATTCGCTCACATGCCTGTCCAAAAAATCACAAAAATAAAAAATACCGACCATCCACGACCAGCGGCTATGGCAATATCTGACGCGTCCTATACACTGATGCTGGGTTTCGCAAACCCGTTTCAGTTCAAAGGCATTGTCGCATGCAGTCTGTTTCTTTCAAGCTTAGTGTTTTGGTTCAATTCGCCATCGCAATATCGGTCGCTAGTATTCCTATTCAGGCGGCTCCGCACAAATGCGTTGGTGCCAATGGCAAAGTTGAATACACGGATAGCCCGTGTAAAACCGGCAGCACTGAAAAACCTATTACGGCAAAACCAGTCACAGTACTCAAAAGCGAGGAGGTTTCAGGCAAACCTATGGATGCCGCGCAGAGAGAAAGCGCTAATGACCACCGGCCAAAATGGTTAAAAGAAGCTAATGAAACCTTTGACCCTGTAGCCAAGTGCAAAGCCAAGGGCGGCACTATAGACAAGGAATTTAAGGCATGTAAGTTGCCCTAACTTATTTCTACTTATTTTTACTTATTTCTACTTAGTTCTGCTTATTCCGCATCCAATCGGCGGTACCTAAAAACGACTCTAGCAATCTATCGGCTAGGCTTGGGTCTAACCCAACATTTTGCATGGCGCGGCCCATGCATACTAGCCACTGATCTCGCTCAGCAATGCCAATCGCATAGGGCATATGCCTAGCTCGCAGGCGTGGGTGGCCAAACTGGCTGATGTACAAATCTGGCCCACCCATCCAACCACACAGAAACCAAAAAAGCTTATCTCTTGAGCCATCTAAACTTGGCGGATGAAGCGTTCGAATACCTGCAAACTCCGGCTCCAAATCCATCAAATCATAGAACTGATCAACCATCGTTCGAACGTTTTTTTCACCCGTGGATTCACCACCCATGGTTTCCCAAAGCGTTGGGGCCTTAGTTATAGCATCACTTACCGTATTACCTATCTCTTCGCTCATTCTGTTGCTTGTCTCAAAATTAAAAGTGGTGGGGTTGAAAGTACACCACGTAAGCCGAACCATCCAGCAATCAATGATACGAACACACCACCGAGTAAGCCCATTCCGAGCGCGGACCACTGTAAGGGGTATTCAAACTGAAACACCTGCTCGGCCAACACTTGACCAATCACAATAGTTACTGCGCCTGCAAGCAAGCCTGCTAATGCTCCCGTGATCAACAATTCAACTAACTGAGCAAACATCAATTGCGAAGATGAAGCGCCGAGCGATCGCATTAACGCCGATTCGCGCTGGCGCACTTCTCTCGATGTGAGCATTGCCCCGTAAAGCACCACTGCGCCTGATACCAAAGTCAACAGAAACAAAAACTGTACTGCTTTCACCACTTGATCAAGAATGGTTTGTACTTGTCGCACGATATTTGATGCATCAAAAATCGTCAGATTCGGATAGGCTTTCAGCAAGATTTTATCTACAGCAGTGGCGCCAGCAACAACGGGGGCTTGATGAAACGCCGTAATTAAACTTTGCGATTTATCTTTCAGCACAGCGGGTGACAGAATCATGAAGAAATTTACCTTCATAGAGTCCCATTGCAGCTTTCGAACACTGGTAATTTTGGCTTTGGCACGCTCACCAGCGACTTCAAAAACCACCTCATCGCCAATCACTAGCCCCAAGGTTTTCATAATGCCTTGCTCGGCCGAAACTTCTGCAATTTCTATTGGTAAATTCGGCCGGTGCCAGCGTCCTTCAACCACTTGGTTATGGCTGGGCAATATATCGGAATAAGAAAGATTGAACTCTCGATCAACCAAACCCTTGGCTCTATCATTTGCATAGGTCTCTGGCGTAATCGGATTGCCGTTGACTTCGACTAAGCGGCCTCGCACCATGGGTGATAACTCTGCATCTTTCACACCCGCACTCTTTAACTGAGCGGCTACGGCTATCGCTTGATCGGGTTGGATATTAATTACAAAACGATTGGGTGCATTGGGTGGGCTTGCTTGCCGCCAGCTATCAATTAAATCTGTGCGTGTCACAGTAAGTAACAGAAGCGCCATTAACCCAACTGCCAATGCGACGGTTTGCGCTAAGGTAGTGCCTCGATTTCGATCCCAACCCGCAAATGCCAGACGCAAAGCAGGTAAGCTTTGCAGCGCCCGACTAAACCATTGCGTTTTTCTTAAGCGCGCTAGGCCAACGACCAAGCACCAAGAGGCGAAGGCAAAAAATATCGTGCCCAACAAAAATCCAGCAATCGATATAAGAGCTAAGCGAAGATCGCCAGCCAACCAAAAAAGTAAACCACCGAAGGCTAGTAAACCGAAGGCCATTGTGACAATTAATCTCGGGCTATTTGACGGAATATCTCGACGTAGTACTTTAAGCGGTGATACGCCCGCAGTGGCTAAAAATGGCAAAGCACCAAAGCCTATTAGCAATACAAACCCGGCCACGCAGGCTTGGATCAACGGCCACATGCTGGGAGCAGGCAATTGCAATTGCAACAAAGGTTGTATCGCACTCACTAGCAAAAAGTGCAAAGCCCATCCAAGTGCGCTTCCAACTAAACTACCGATAAAACCAATCCAAACGAGCTCGAGCGCCAAGGTTTGAAAAAGTGTCTTCTGCTTTAAGCCAAGGGTGCGCATCACCGCGCAACCGTCTAAATGCCGCTGAGCAAAACGCTGCGAGGCCAATGCAATAGCGACTGCTGCAATTAAAGCGCTTAGCAATGCCACCAGCGCCAAAAACCTTTCCGCTCTATCGAGTGTGGCCTTTAGCTCTGGCCTTCCTCCACCTTCAAGTGATTCGATTCTTTGGCCACGGCCAAGCTTTATTTCACCGCTTTTATAGGGCTGCTCAAACACGGCGATGTCACTCTGGGCACCTGCTAGCAACAACCGGTAGGTCACACGGCTGCCTGGCTGAATCAATTTTGTCTCGGCCAAATCATCGAGGGCAATCATGACTCTAGGCGAGAAGCTGGCAAAGTTGGCCCCTCTATCAGGTTCTAATTCAATCACCGCCTTTGGCTTAAAAGCGGTATCACCTAGCCTTACAGGCATGTACGTCGCGTTCAGCAAAGACTGGTCTATCCAAGCCTCACCCTTACCAATCGCCTTAGGAATATTGTCATTACCAACAGGACCTAACTTTAAAGAACCTCTCAAAGGATAATTAGGCGAAACGGCTTTCACCGAACTTAATTGAAAATTTTCGCCCACTTGTGCCATGCTGGGAAAGGACACGGTTTGCGCAACTTGCAGATTCAGGCGCTTCGCTCGTTCTGAGAGTTCGGCTGGAATCGGATTATCGGACGCAACCACCAAATCGCCACCCAAAAGCGAGCGCGCTTGTTGGGCCAATGCCAAACGCATTCTGTCGGCAAAGAAATTCACTGCGGCAAGCGACGTCGTTGCGACTACCAAGGCAATGAGAAGCAACTTTAACTCACCAGCGCGAAAATCTCGTTTGAGCCAAGCCCATGCAAGCGAAAAAGGGATAACACTCATAGCTACAAAACGCCTCCAACTACCTGAACATGCTGGCCTTGCGACAACAAACTTGCACTCACCTGATATTCTCCCAACTGCTTTGTTGGAGAATTAACGCCAGAAATTGGCCTAATGAAAAATTGATTGGCTGTAAATTCGACTGTTTTGACCTGGGATAGCGTAGGGCTAAGAAACTGAAGCATGGTGAATCCTATAAACCTATAAGGCCGAATAGCTACAATTATCCAGCATTGCGCGCAACACAACCGGCAAATCCTTATTTAAGCCAACCTATGAAAACCCTTACTTGGTACTACGACTTCATTTCACCCTACGCGTATCTGCAAAGTTACAAATTGAACGATTTTGCCGAGTATGCGGCAATTGTCTGCAAACCGGTGCTGTTTGCTGGATTGCTCAAACATTGGGGGCAACTCGGGCCCGCAGAAATAGTGCCCAAAAGGCAATGGACGTTCGAGCAGGTTGCATATTTGGCCTATCGTCACAATATACCG
>JAYWIG010000089.1:0-15425 GCA_043789035.1 Betaproteobacteria bacterium | reverse complement strand
TTGTTTACGGCCTCTCAGGACATGCTTTGTGGCTTTGGAGAAAAACTAGGTCAACGTCAAATTGACCTAAGGTTGCGCCTCTCTTACAATCTTGAGTTTTCTGCGATGATTCAAGAGTTCTAAGAGCAATTTGTGAATACTAAAAGAGGGCGTAAGCCCGCCGTTATTGGTAACTGGAAGATGAATGGCGACATTCGTGCCAATGAGCTTTTGCTCACTTCTATGCGCACCACTGCTGATAGCTCACAAATAGCGGCTTCTGTAAACATCGGCGTTTGCCCTCCGTTTCCGTATCTAGGGCAAAGCTCCACGTGGCTAAGCGATACCGAAATTCAATGGGGTGCCCAAGACGTTTGCAACAAAGCGAGCGGTGCGTTCACTGGTGAAGTTTCGGCAATGATGTTGGCTGATTTTGGTTGTAGGTTTGCTTTGGTCGGCCATTCGGAGCGTCGAGCATATTTTGGTGACACCGACGAAATCATTGCGCAGAAGGCTGCACAGTTGCTAGCAGCGGACTTAACCGCTGTTATTTGTGTGGGTGAAACTTTGGAAGAGCGCGAAGCGGGCATTACAGAATCAGTTTTGGTGCGCCAGATCGATGCGGTTTCAGAGGTTGTCAAAGGTTCGCGAGCTAACCGGGTTATTTTGGCTTATGAGCCTGTCTGGGCGATTGGAACCGGCCGCACGGCTTCGCCGTTAGAAGCTCAGCAAGCCCATGCCGCTATTCGGTTGCGGCTTGGTGAATGCGGCGTTACTTTTGCAGAGGAAATTAGGATCTTATACGGCGGTAGCGTAAAACCAAGCAATGCTGCCGAGTTGTTTTCGATGGCCGATGTGGATGGTGGCCTGATTGGCGGCGCATCACTTTTGGCTGATGATTTTTTCGCTATCTGCCGCAGTGCAGCCGGCATGTCCAAATAATTTAGTGGTGATACAGAAGGCGATCGAATGAGTATTTTTCTTAGCGTAGTGCTCGTGGTGCAGTTGCTTTCCGCAATATCCGTTGTGGTTTTAGTGCTGTTACAACATGGTAAGGGTGCTGATATGGGCGCATCTTTTGGCGCTGGTGCGTCTGGTAGTCTGTTTGGTTCGACCGGTTCGGCTAACTTTTTGAGCCGCACGACAGGCGTCTTGGCAGCGATTTTCTTCATCTCGACTTTGGCGCTTGCTTTTCTCGGCAATCAACGAAGCGCTGCGGGTGGCTCAAGTGTCTTGGATAGGGTTGCGCCTGCCGTTACCAAGGATGGCGTGCCAAAGTTAGATGTACCGAAGGTTGACGCACCGAAAAGCGACGCTACTAAGGCAGATGTGCCTCAAGTAGATGTACCAAAATTAGAAGTTCCAAAGTTAGACACTCCGAAGGTCGAGAATAAGCCTGCAGAAAGCAAGCCCGCGCAAAATGGTGAGGTTCCAAAGTAGTACAATCTTAGTATGCCGTCGTGGTGAAATTGGTAGACACGCTATCTTGAGGGGGTAGTGGCGAAAGCTGTGCGAGTTCGAGTCTCGCCGACGGCACCAAACAATTAGCAAGCTGTAGAAACTCCAGCTCGCTAAGTCAAAATAAAGAAGTAGCAGCAGTACCACATGCAGTTAGAACAATATCTTCCCGTCTTGCTTTTCATCCTAGTGGGAATAGCAGTAGGAGCTGGCCCCATGCTAATCGGTAAGCTAGTCGGCCCCAGCCGTCCTGATCCCGAAAAAAACTCCCCGTATGAATGCGGCTTTGAAGCGTTCGAAGACGCTCGCATGCAGTTCGACGTGCGCTACTACCTTGTGGCCATTCTTTTTATCCTCTTCGATTTAGAAATCGCTTTCCTGTTTCCGTGGGCTGTTGCGCTTGATTCAATTGGATTCGTTGGATTCCTATCCGTAATGGTTTTCCTTACAGTGCTTGTCATTGGTTTTATCTACGAGTGGAAGAAAGGTGCGCTCGATTGGGAATAAGTTTCGGTAGGGATGGCTGTAGTTTCTTCGCGAACGAACGCAGAATACTTTTAAAAATTTTAAGGCAACAAAAAGCATGAGCATCGAGGGCATTCTCAATGAAGGTTTTGTTACTACCCAGGTTGATAAGTTAATTAACTGGACCCGCACCGGTTCTATGTGGCCAATGACATTTGGTTTAGCCTGCTGCGCTGTTGAAATGATGCATGCCGGTGCTGCACGTTATGATTTGGATCGCTTCGGTATTGTGTTCCGTCCAAGCCCCCGTCAGTCAGACGTGATGATTGTTGCTGGCACTTTATGCAACAAGATGGCACCTGCATTGCGCAAAGTTTACGATCAGATGGCTGAACCTAGATGGGTTATTTCCATGGGCTCTTGTGCCAATGGCGGCGGGTACTACCACTATAGCTATTCGGTGGTACGTGGTTGTGATCGTATCGTACCGGTGGACGTCTATGTTCCTGGTTGCCCGCCAACCGCCGAAGCTTTGCTATACGGTATCTTGCAGCTACAAAGCAAGATTCGTGAGACAAGCACGATTGCTCGCTAGGGGTAACGGATGTCTCTTTCTGAAGACTTAAAAGTAAGCGTTGAAAAAGCGCTTGGTAACCTAGCAAATTCGGTGTCGGTTGGTTTGGGTGAAGTGACAGTGGTAGTCTCCTCGGTGAACTACTTGCCCGCATCTAAATTGCTCCGAGATACACCAGAGCTTCGATTCGACACGTTGATCGACCTTTGCGGTGTCGACTATTCAACCTACGGTGATGGCACATGGCAGGGCCTTCGCTTCGCCGCTGTCACACATTTATTATCGGTGGTGAACAACCAGCGCTTACGCTTAAGAGTGTTTTGTCCTGATGATGACTTTCCCGTAGTGCCTTCCTTGTTCGATATATGGCCTGCTTGTGGTTGGTACGAACGCGAAGCGTTTGATTTGTACGGTATTGTGTTTGAAGGCCATACTGATTTGCGCCGCATATTGACCGATTATGGTTTTGTAGGCCATCCATTTAGAAAAGATTTCCCTGTGACTGGCTATGTTGAGATGCGCTATGACCCGGATCAAAAGCGGGTTGTATATCAACCTGTGACGATTGAACCTCGTGAGAACACTCCGAGGGTGATTCGGGAGGGGAGTTATGGGCGTTGATTACATTCTTGCTGCTACCGTCACTTTGTCTATGGCCGCTCGCTTTGCGAGCTTAACTTCGTGTCCGAAGTTAGCCTTCGACGAAGTTAAGGGTGTTACGCACTTCGAAAAAGCAGTAATAGTTGAGGTATGTTGTGGCTGAAATAAAAAATTACACCCTTAACTTCGGTCCTCAACACCCTGCGGCGCATGGAGTGTTGCGGCTTGTATTGGAGTTAGACGGTGAGGTTGTGCAGCGCGCTGACCCTCATATCGGTTTGCTGCATCGCGCCACTGAGAAGCTGGCTGAAACAAAAACGTACATTCAATCGGTGCCATACATGGACCGTCTCGACTATGTGTCGATGATGGCTAACGAGCATGCTTACGTGATGGCGATTGAGAAGTTGCTGGCGCTTGAAGTGCCGATGCGTGCTCAATACATTCGTGTGATGTTCGACGAAATTACCCGAGTGTTGAATCACTTGTTGTGGTTGGGTTGCCATGCGCTCGACGTGGGTGCAATGACGGTATTTTTGTATGCATTTCGCGAGCGCGAAGATTTGTTCGATGCTTACGAAGCTGTATCAGGTGCGCGTATGCATGCTGCCTACTATCGCCCGGGCGGTGTATATCGTGATTTGCCCGAGCAAATGCCCCAGTACAAGGCGAGCAAGGTACGTAATGCTGCTGCGATTAAAGAGTTGAATGTGAATCGCCAAGGTTCGTTGCTCGATTTCTTGCAAGACTTTTGCAACCGGTTTCCAACCTATATCGATGAGTATGAAACTTTGCTCACGGATAACCGTATTTGGAAGCAACGCTTAGTCGGTATCGGTGTGGTGGATCCTGATCGCGCAAAAGCGTTAGGCTTTACTGGCCCGATGTTGCGGGGTTCGGGCGTGGCTTGGGACTTGCGTAAGAACCAACCGTATGAAGTGTATGACTTACTCGACTTCGATGTGCCAATCGGGAAGAACGGCGATTGCTATGACCGTTATTTGATTCGTATCGAAGAGATGCGCCAGAGTAACAACATCATTAAACAGTGTATTGAATGGTTGCGTAACAACCCAGGCCCGGTGATGAGTAGCAACCACAAAGTTGCGGCACCTGGCCGTGTTGACATGAAGAGCAACATGGAAGAGTTGATTCACCACTTTAAACTTTTCACCGAAGGCTTTCATGTGCCTGCCGGCGAAAGCTACGCAGCAGTTGAGCACCCTAAGGGTGAATTTGGAATTTATCTTTTAAGCGATGGTGCTAACAAACCTTATCGGTTGAAAATTCGTGCGCCAGGCTTTGCGCATTTACAAGCTCTCGACGAAATGTCCCGTGGTCATATGATCGCTGACGTCGTCACCATCATCGGCACACAAGATATTGTGTTTGGTGAGATTGATCGATAAGTATGAATGCAGTCACTGATTTCAAACCACTGCTTAGTGCAGATGGTTATAAAAAGATCGATAGGGAAGTTGCTAAGTATCCTAGCGATCAAAAACAATCTGCCGTGATGGCCGCATTGGCTATTGCCCAAGAAGAGCAGGGTTGGACGTCGCCTGAAGTGATTCAAGACGTGGCACGCTATCTTGGCATGCCTGCGATTGCAGTGCACGAGGTAGCAACTTTCTACAACATGTACGACACTAAAAAAGTTGGCAAATTTAAACTAGCCGTTTGTACTTGTTTACCTTGCGCGTTGCGCGACGGATGCAAAGCAGGCGAATACTTAAAAGGCAAACTTGGCATCGGTTTCGGTGAAACCACCGCTGACGGCATGTTTACTTTGAAGGAATCTGAGTGCTTAGGCGCCTGCGGTGATTCGCCGGTTATGTTGGTCAACAATATCAGAATGTGCAGTTTTATGAGCACTGAAAAACTCGATGCTTTGCTTACAGAGCTGAAAGCGAAAGGTTAGACGATGGGCGCTAATGATTTAAAACCCGAAGCAGCTTTGGACTTATCTGCGCTGAAAGATATCCGCGCAATGGAGACTTGCTTTCATGGTCGCCATATCAGCCCTCAAATCTTGGCGGGCCTAACGTCCCCCAGTGGTTGGACATTAAGAGATTATGAATCGCGCGATGGCTACAAAGCCTTGCGCAAAATCATTGAAGAAAAACTCACTCCTGAGCAAGTCATCGCGGAAGTAAAAGCGGGCGTGCTTCGTGGGCGTGGTGGTGCAGGCTTTCCTACGGGGTTGAAGTGGAGTTTTATGCCGCGCGGTTTTCCGGGGCAAAAGTTTCTGGTCTGCAACTCTGACGAAGGCGAGCCAGGCACGTTTAAAGACCGAGATATTCTTCGCTATAACCCGCATATTGTTATTGAAGGCATGATCATTGCCGCTTATGCGATGGGCATTACGATTGGCTATAACTATATTCATGGCGAAGTGTGGGACACTTACACTCGTTTTGAAGAGGCGCTCGAAGAAGCTCGTGCTGCAGGTTATTTGGGCGACAAAATCTTAGGTTCCGAATTTTCGTTTCAATTGCACGCCTTTCATGGCTATGGCGCCTACATTTGTGGCGAAGAAACTGCATTGCTCGAATCGCTCGAAGGCAAAAAAGGCCAGCCGCGCTTTAAACCGCCGTTCCCAGCGAGCTTTGGTTTGTACGGCAAGCCAACCACTATTAACAATACGGAAACGTTCGCGGCAGTACCGTGGATTATTCGTAATGGCGGTGCGAAGTATTTAGAGTGCGGCAAGCCAAACAATGGTGGCACCAAAGTGTTTTCGATTTCTGGTGACGTTGAGTTGCCAGGCAATTATGAGATTCCGATGGGTACGCCGTTTGCCAAGTTGCTTGAGTTGGCTGGTGGTATGCGGGGAGGGCGCAAGCTCAAAGCGGTGATCCCAGGTGGTTCGTCCATGCCGGTGTTAACTGCGGATGTCATGATGGCTACCGACATGGATTACGACTCGATTGCCAAAGCAGGCTCGATGTTGGGTTCTGGTGCGGTCATCGTGATGGATGAGACTCGTTGCATGGTGAAGTCATTATTGCGCTTGTCTTACTTTTACTACGAGGAGAGCTGCGGCCAGTGCACACCTTGTCGTGAAGGCACGGGTTGGTTGTATCGTTTAGTAGATCGTATTGAGCGTGGCGAAGGCAAGATGGAAGATCTTGATCAGCTCAATCGCGTTGCCGACAATATTCAAGGCCGGACTATTTGTGCGTTAGGTGACGCCGCAGCGATGCCAGTACGGGCTTTCATCAAAAATTTTCGCGATGAATTTGTGCATCATATTGAGCATAAAACCTGCATCGTTCCTAAATACATTTAAAGCAGTTCGAACCCATGGTTGAAGTCGAGATTGACGGTCAAAAAGTAGAAGTGCCTGAAGGTAGCGTGGTAATGCATGCGGCTAGTGCCGCTGGCGTGTATGTGCCACATTTTTGCTATCACAAGAAGCTGTCTATTGCGGCCAATTGCCGGATGTGCTTGGTCGATATCGAAAAGGCGCCGAAGCCTATGCCTGCTTGCGCCACGCCAGTAAGTGCCGGCATGAAGGTGTTGACCAAGTCTGAAAAGGCCGTGAAAGCGCAGCAAAGTGTGATGGAGTTTTTACTCATCAATCATCCGCTTGATTGCCCAATTTGCGACCAAGGCGGCGAATGCCAATTACAGGATTTAGCGGTCGGTTATGGCGGTTCTGCATCGAAGTATTCTGATGAAAAGCGCGTGGTCTTCCATAAATCGATGGGGCCGTTGATTTCTTCGGAAGAGATGAGCCGCTGCATTCATTGCACACGTTGTGTTCGTTTTGGTCAAGAAATTGCTGGTGTGATGGAACTCGGCATGGCCGGTCGCGGCGAGCATGCAGAGATCATGAGTTTCTTAGGCGAGTCTGTTGATTCCGAATTAAGCGGCAACATGATTGACGTTTGCCCAGTTGGTGCGTTAACGAGCAAGCCATTCCGCTATAGCGCTCGCACCTGGGAATTGAACCGCCGCAAATCTGTTGCGCCTCATGATTCCTTAGGTTCAAATATTGTTGTTCAAATTAAGAACAACAAAGTCATGCGAGTTGTACCGCTCGAAAACGAAGCTGTGAATGAATGCTGGATTTCTGATCGGGATCGCTTCTCTTATGAAGGTTTAAATAGCGCCGAGCGCTTAACCAAGCCCATGATTAAGCAAGACGGCCATTGGCTTGAAGTCGATTGGCCAACCGCAATGAACTATGCAGTGCATGCGCTGAGCATGGTTTCTAAAGATCACGGCGGCGCGCAAATAGCAGGTATGGCTTCAGCAAACAGTACCGTCGAAGAGTTGTATTTGTTTCAACAGACACTGGCGGCCCTTGGCAGTGCCAACGTTGATACCCGGTTACGTCAAAATGATTTCCGCTTGAACGCGAGCGCAAATGATGCGCCTTGGATGGGTACATCGGTTGCTTCGCTGAATGAAGTTAGCCGTGTACTCTTAATTGGTTCATTCTTGCGTAAAGATCACCCTTTATTAGCATCGCGTTTTCGCGCCGCCGTTAAACGGGGCGCACAAATTAATACCTTGCATGCGGTAAATGATGATCTGTTGATGAACTTGGCCAATAGCGTCCTCGCTGCGCCGTCTGGCTGGGTTTCAGTTCTTGCGGATGTAGTACGTGCGATCGCCGCACAAGGCAGCGTTGCGGTTCCGAGTATGATCGCGACAATAGTTGCAGTGAATACATCTGCCATCAGCGCGCAAGCGTCGGCAATTGCCAAGAGCTTGATTTCAGGTATTGCAGGAAAGAAGGCAGTTCTTTTAGGTAACGCCGCAGTTCAGCATGCTGATTACGCATCTATTGCATTGCTGGCTCAGGCTATCGCAAACATGATTGAAGCAAGCTGTGGCCAAATTGGCGATGCTGCCAATAGTGTGGGTGCATACCTTGCCAATGCGTTGCCGCAAGCCAACGGAATGAATGCATTGCAAATGGTGCAGCAGCCTCGTAAGGCTTACTTGCTCATGGGTATCGAGGCATCGCTAGATCACGGCGCACCTTCCATAGCACATGCCGCGTTGACTAAAGCTGATACGGTTATCGCGATGACTGTATTTAAGTCTGATGAATTGTTGGAGACGGCAGATTGCCTATTGCCAATCACACCCTTTACCGAAACATCGGGTACTTACGTAAATGCCGAAGGTGTTGCGCAGTCATTCAATGGTGTTGTAAAAGCGGCTGGCGAAGCTCGCCCGGCTTGGAAAATTCTTCGGGTCATGGCCGAGACTTTTGGTTCGAAAACTGCAGCATTCGATTCGTCCGAAGCGGTGCTTGAAGTTGCGTTGAAAGATTCGGCTCAGCGTTTAGCAAAAGCATACTCTTCTAAGGTGGCGGTTACAGCGTCGGCGGTTGCAAAGCCAGCGCTTGAGCGCATTGCGGATGTGCCTCTTTATTCTGTCGATGCTCTAGTACGTCGAGCGCCAGCCTTGCAGCTTACCCGTGATGCGCGAGCGCCAAAAGCGTTTGTGAATGCTGCTCAAGCAGCAAAGTTAGGTTTAGTTGCGGGCGTAAAAGTATCGGTGTCGCAAGCAGGTAGTAGTGGTAAAGCCATAGTCGATTTAGCGATAGACGCAGGCTTGGCAGATGGTGTCCTTCGATTGAGCGCAGCACATGCGTCTACCGCGATGCTCGCGTCCATGGTTGGTGCGGTCGAAGTGGCGAAGGTGTAAGTGATGATTGATTCTGCTCTTCTTCAGCTCACAACATTTGGCTCCACTACCTTAGGCGGTGCGTGGCCAGTGGTGTGGAATCTCGTGAAGATTATCTGCATTGTGTTGCCTATTCTGGGCTGTGTTGCCTACCTAACCTTGTGGGAACGCAAGATGATTGGCGCGATGCAGATTCGTATTGGCCCGAATCGCGTTGGCCCATTCGGTTTGTTGCAACCGATTGCTGATGCTTTAAAGCTGATGACTAAAGAGATCATCATGCCTTCTCAGGCGAGCAAGGTGTTGTACATACTTGCGCCGATCATGACCATCATGCCTGCGCTTGCTGCTTGGGCCGTTATCCCTTTCGGCCCAGATGTCGCCTTGGCGAACATCAATGCCGGTTTACTTTTCATCATGGCAATTACTTCGCTCGAAGTGTATGGTGTCATTATTGCTGGTTGGGCATCGAACTCGAAGTACGCGTTCTTAGGCGCCTTGCGTGCGTCAGCACAAATGGTGTCTTATGAACTGGCGATTGGTTTTGCGCTCGTTATCGTATTGATGGTGAGTGGCAGCTTGAACATGACGGATATCGTTATGAAGCAAGACTCTGGCTATTTCGCAGATAAAGGCTTGAACTTCTTGTCATGGAACTGGTTGCCTTTGTTGCCAGTATTCGTTGTGTATGTGATTTCAGGCATTGCTGAAACCAACCGTCATCCGTTTGACGTGGTTGAGGGAGAGTCGGAGATTGTTGCAGGTCACATGGTTGAATACTCTGGAATGGCATTTGCGATTTTCTTCTTGGCCGAATACGCCAACATGATTTTGATCTCTGCGCTGGCAGCAATTATGTTCTTGGGAGGTTGGCATGCGCCGGTTGACTCAGTTGTTTTAAACTGGATTCCAGGTTGGATCTGGCTTGGGATAAAAACCTTCTGTGTAGTCTCGATTTTTATTTGGGTTCGTGCGTCGTTTCCTCGCTACCGTTATGACCAAATCATGCGCTTGGGCTGGAAGATCTTTATTCCCGTGACCTTGATCTGGTTGATTGTGATTGCAATTTGGATGCAAACCCCTTGGAACATTTTTAAGTAGGTAGGCAAAATAATGCAAGCCGTTCGTGATTTTTTCTCCACGTTTATGTTGCGTGAGCTCTTTAAAGGCTTACAGCTAACTGGACGTTATTTTTTCGCAAGAAAAATTACTATTCAATTCCCTGAGGAAAAGACGCCTATGTCACCACGGTTTCGTGGCTTGCATGCCTTGCGTCGCTATCCCAATGGAGAAGAGCGTTGTATCGCTTGCAAATTGTGCGAAGCTGTTTGCCCTGCACAAGCGATTACGATTGAGTCCGACGTGCGTGCTGACGGCACTCGTCGCACGACGCGCTATGACATCGATTTAACCAAGTGCATATTCTGCGGTTTCTGTGAAGAGTCATGCCCTGTTGATTCAATCGTTGAAACCCATATTCATGAGTATCACGGTGAAAAGCGTGGCGACTTGTACTTCACCAAAGAAATGTTGCTTGCCGTTGGCGATAAGTACGAAGCAGAGATTGCGGCTGCGCGCCAAGTTGATGCCAAGTTTAGATAATTAAAACACCGATGACAGCCATAAACGCTTTATTCTGGGTATTCGCCACCATCACAGTGCTTTCAGCAATGCGAGTGGTCACGGCGCGCAACCCTGTGCATTCCGCCTTATTTCTTGTATTGGCGTTTTTTAGTTCGGCCTGCATCTGGATGCTGCTTAAAGCAGAGTTCCTTGCGATCACCTTAGTGCTTGTGTATGTGGGCGCTGTAATGGTGCTATTCCTCTTCGTCGTCATGATGCTCGATGTGAATATGGATCAAGTCCGCCAAGGCTTTATGCAGCATTTATTTGTTGCGTTGTCCGTTGGTGTTGTGATCTTGATGGAGTTGCTCAGCGTACTTTGGCACCTGTTCAAAAACGTCAAGCAATCAGATGCGCCGCCTGAGCCTGCTAATTTTGATAACACCAAAGCCTTGGGCAAGCTGCTCTACAGCGACTACATCTACCCGGTTGAAATTGCTTCGGTGATTTTGTTGGTAGGTATGGTGGCTGCGATTGCGTTGACGCTACGCAAGCGCAAAGATAGCAAGTCGCAAATCGCTTCGGAACAGATCAAGGTAAAAGCGAAAGATCGAATTGAGATTGTGAAGATGAAAGCTGTTTCAACCAGAAATCAAGATAACACCGGAGCAACAAAATGACCGGTTGTTTAACTCTTGCTCATTACTTAAGTTTAGGTGCAGTACTTTTTGCGATCAGCGTCGTGGGTATATTTTTGAACCGCCGCAACATTATTATTATCTTGATGTCGATTGAATTGATGCTGTTAGCGGTCAATATGAACTTCGTCGCCTTCTCGCATTTTTTAGGTGATGCAGCTGGCCAAATTTTCGTATTCTTTATTCTCACGGTTGCGGCAGCAGAGTCGGCCATCGGCCTGGCGATTCTGGTTGTACTGTTTCGTAATCTACAAACAATTAACGTCGAAGAACTCGACAAACTCAAGGGTTAAGTGTGAAGACGGCTTATTTGTTGGCGGCCTTCTCGCCACTGGTTGGGGCAATTATTGCGGGTTTTTTAGGACGCAAAATTGGGCGCGGTTTAACCCATTGGGCAACCATTTTTGGCGTATTTATCGCATTACTTGCATCGATTTGGACATTGCGAGATGTACTCGCAGGCAATACCTTTAACGGTACTTTGTATTCTTGGGCAACTATCGGTTCGTTGAAACTAGAAATCGGCTTTCTGATTGATACCCTAACCGCCACGATGATGTGCGTGGTTACCTTCGTCTCGCTAATGGTGCATATTTACACCATCGGTTACATGGAAGAAGATGACGGTTACCAGCGTTTCTTTTCCTATATTTCTCTGTTCACCTTTTCGATGATGATGCTCGTCATGAGCAACAACTTCTTGCAGCTGTTTTTCGGCTGGGAAGCCGTGGGTTTGGTGTCGTATTTGTTGATCGGGTTTTGGTATACCCGCCCGACAGCTATTTACGCCAACATGAAAGCTTTCTTGGTGAACCGTGTAGGCGACTTTGGTTTTGCGCTCGGTATTGGTTTGGTGCTGGCCTATTTTGGCTCGATGGATTACGCCGAAGTATTTAAAGCTGCACCAGCGTTGGCTGAAAAGCAAGTGAACTTTTGGTTCAACACATCATGGTCGTTGATGTCGGTGACTTGCATCTGCTTGTTTATCGGCGCGATGGGTAAATCGGCGCAGTTCCCATTACATGTGTGGCTGCCTGATTCGATGGAAGGCCCTACACCAATTTCAGCATTGATCCACGCTGCGACCATGGTTACAGCTGGTATCTTCATGGTCTCTCGAATGAGCCCGTTGTTTGAGCTGTCAGACACTGCGCTTGGTTTCATCATGGTGATCGGGTCTATTACAGCGCTCTTTATGGGCTTCATGGGTATTATCCAAAATGACATCAAACGCGTCGTTGCATACTCAACTCTGTCGCAATTGGGTTACATGACCATTGCGCTGGGTGCGTCAGCTTACTCAGTCGCCATCTTCCATTTAATGACGCATGCTTTCTTCAAAGCATTGTTGTTTTTAGCTGCGGGTTCTGTGATTATCGGCATGCATCATGATCAAGACATTCGCAATATGGGTGGCTTGAAGAAATACATGAAGATCACTTGGATCACCTCATTGCTCGGTTCATTGGCTTTGATTGGCACACCATTCTTCTCAGGCTTCTATTCAAAAGAATCCATCATCGAAGCAGTGAAATTCTCGAATGTTGCCGGTTCTGGGTTTGCTTATTTCGCGGCGGTAGTCGGTGTGTTCGTCACAGCGTTCTACTCGTTCCGCATGTACTTCCTAGTGTTCCACGGTAAAGAGCGTTGGAGAGAAGTCAAACATGAGACGCATGGCCACAATGCGCACGACGACCATGCTGGTCATGAACATCATGGATTGGGGCCCAACGATTCTCCTCACGAGAGCAAGAATGTTGTGACATCACCGTTGATCCTGTTGGCGGTGCCCTCAGTGTTAATTGGTTTGTTTGCGATTCAGCCAATGCTTTTTGGGGATTACTTCAAAGATGTCATCACGGTGGACCCTAAGCATACTGCGATGGCGCATATTGCTGAAGAGTTCCACGGTTGGTTCGGTATGGCTACCCATGCACTGACAACATTACCGTTTTGGTTGACGGTCGCCGGTGTCGCTTCTGCGTACTACTGCTACTTGGTAAACCCGGCGGTACCTGCTTGGTTCTATCGAACTTTCAAGCCACTACATACCTTACTCGACAACAAGTACTACATGGACAAATTCAATGAAATAGTCTTTGCTGCTGGTTCGTTAAAGCTAGGTAGGGGTTTATGGAAGGGTGGCGATCAAGCGATTATTGATGGCATTGCGATCAACGGAAGCGCTCGTTTGGTTGGTTTGCTGTCAAGCGCTGCCCGCTGGCTGCAGACTGGCTACATTTATCACTACGCCATAGCGATGATTGTTGGTGTGGGTGGTTTGTTATTTTTCTTTGTGGTGATTCGCTAAATGAGCAGCTCTTTTTTACTTAGCCTGTCCATTTGGTTGCCGATACTTTTTGGCGTCATCATCATGGCTGTCGGCAACGATAAGAACGCTGCTGTAGTTCGTACTGTTGCACTAGTTGGTGCCATCATTAGTTTGGTGCCGACGGTTCAAGTCATACTTGGCTTCGATGCAAAATCGGCTGCGATTCAGTTCGAAGAAAAAGCGATCTGGATAGAGCAATTCAATATTGCTTATCACCTTGGCGTTGATGGCTTGTCGATGTGGTTTGTGCCGTTGACTGCGTTCATCACCATCATCGTGGTGTTGGCGGGATGGGAAGTGATCGAAGAGCGCATCGCGCTTTACATGGCGTCATTCCTGATTTTGTCCGGGCTAATGATTGGTGTGTTCTGCGCGTTAGACGGTATGCTGTTCTACGTGTTCTTCGAAGGCACCTTAATACCAATGTATATCTTGATTGGTGTATATGGAGGGCAAAACCGTGTATATGCAGCGTTTAAGTTTTTCTTATACACCTTGTTAGGTTCGTTGCTCACCTTAGTAGCGATGATTTACCTATTCAACAAGTCAGGTACCTTTGCTATTCTTGAATGGCATAAGCTTCCTCTTAGCATGAGTGAGCAGATCCTCATCTTCTTTGCCTTCTTAATGGCCTTCGCAGTAAAAGTGCCGATGTGGCCTGTGCACACTTGGTTGCCGGATGCTCACGTTGAAGCGCCAACTGGAGGCTCCATCGTGTTGGCGGCGATTATGTTGAAGTTGGGTGCCTACGGTTTCTTACGGTTCTCCTTGCCAATTGCCCCCGACGCCAGCCATCATCTATCCGGTTTCATGATTACCCTGTCGCTGGTTGCAGTGGTGTACATAGGCCTGGTAGCGCTAGTGCAAACCGACATGAAAAAGCTGGTGGCTTACTCGTCGGTGGCGCACATGGGTTTCGTTACACTAGGCTTCTTCATGTTCAATGATATCGGCATGCAAGGCGCCATCATGCAAATGATTTCGCATGGCTTTATTTCTGGCGCGATGTTCTTCTGTATTGGTGTGTTGTATGACCGCATGCATACGAGAAACATTGGTGACTATGGCGGTGTTGTGAACACAATGCCCAAGTTTGCTGGTTTTCTATTGTTGTTCTCAATGGCTAATTGCGGTTTGCCAGGAACTTCAGGTTTCATCGGCGAATTCTTTGTCATCTTAGGTGCAACAAAGTTCAACTTCTGGGTAGCCGCTTTAGCTGCAACTGCGTTGATTCTTGGTGCTGCCTATTCTTTGTGGATGTATAAGCGTGTGGTGTTCGGCGCTATTGCGAATGACCACGTGGCTCAGTTAAAAGACGTGAACCGTAGGGAGTTTTGGATTCTCACTGTTCTCGCAGTTGCCGTGATGTGGATGGGCATCCAGCCTAAACCAGTAACCGATGCTGTCGACCCTTCGGTTGCCGCATTGCTTAAGCATGTTTCCGTCTCGAAAATTAAATAAGACTTATGAACTATCTTCTACTTAATTTATCGGCGGTAACTCCTGAGATTGTTCTCCTAATTGCAGCCTGTTTTGTTTTAATGGCCGATGTGTCGGGCAAGATTCGTATCGGCACCGATAGGCTGGCCATTGTCGCTGTTGTCGCCACCCTGATGGCATTGTTTGCGGCCTATGGCAACACACCGGAATATGCGTTCGGCAAAATGTATATCGCAGATGATTTCGGCATCTTGCTGAAAATCTGCGCGGGTATCGCGACTATTGTGACCATCATTTACGCAAGAGATTACGCAGAGCAGCGCGGTATCAACAAGGGCGAGTTGTACGCGCTTGCGCTGTTCTCGTTGTTGGGCCAAATGGTGATGATGTCCGCCAGTAATTTGTTGGTTGTTTATATGGGCTTGGAGCTCATGTCATTGTCGCTCTATTCGTTAGCAGCTTTGCGCCGTGATAACGCCCTTGCTACTGAAGCCGCGATGAAGTATTTTGTACTAGGTGCTCTGGCATCAGGCTTCTTGCTCTACGGCATGTCGATGATTTACGGTGGTACAGGTAGCTTAGATATTGGCACCATTGCGAAAGCCTTCGGTAAGGCAGAAACCAACAAACTGGTTTTGACGTTCGGCGTGGTGTTCCTAGTATCAGG
>JAYWIG010000088.1:0-4145 GCA_043789035.1 Betaproteobacteria bacterium | reverse complement strand
CATTTCTTGGCCTTCTTAGCCTTAGAAGAAAAACTCGCTAGACCGAAACTTATTTAAATGTCTATTTGAGCGTTTTTAGGCCTTTTTCGAGAACCTCTTTACTCTTGTCACTAGGTGGAACATCGCCTTCAGTTTTAGGATTTGCCGGTGCCTCGGCAGCTTTAGCATCCTTTGCAAACTCCCCCACATAACTCACCTTTGCCGTGTCCATCAGTTTTCGAACTTGGGATTGCACTAAGTCCCCTTTTGATTGACTCGAAAGGTACCTGATAATTGCTGGTTTTGCCTTGGCCTCATCAATGGGTGCAGATTTGCGCGCAAGGATTTGGCCAATAACAATTCCCGGTGGTTTTGAGTAAACAATAACTTCACCGTCCTTGATCTTGGTGAAGGTCGATACTAAATTTTGCGGCAAATCCTCAGCCGTACGAATCACATTTTGCGTTAGAGGTAGATTAATACCTTTCTTTCTCAACTCAACCAACACCTCCTGCATATTTTTAGTGCCCACTAAGGATTTTTCTATTTCTGGCCAGTTTGGAGGAACTATAGGAAACACAAACTCAGCGAACTGATAAATTTGTCGATCTTTGAATAATTCTGGACGATCCGCATAAAACTTAGACACCAAGTCATCCGATGGAACCGCTAAAGTGACACCCAAATTCTGCAGATGATTTCGCACCAAAATTTCACGTTGCGCCGCATCCAGTTGATTGCGAACAGTAGGGTCACGATCTAACTTCTTTTTAATCGCATCCTGCATGATCACTTCTTGTTCGATCAAGCGATCCAAGGCTGCTTTTCTAAGTTTTGCCAACCTTTCCGGATTGGGTTCTTGCAAGCCTTGCAGCGAAAAATTCAGCTGGTGTACTGATAGCTCCGTATCGTTTACTTTAGCCACGACTTGAGTGGCCTTTACTTCGGCAGGTTTTTTCTCGCCACAAGCGGCTATAACCAAGGCCAAGGCGAGTACGCTTACACTACGCGCAAATAAAATTAACTGCATATGATTCCTATGGGAGATTATTTGGTTTAAGTCCACTGAGTTTGGTTCTCTTAGCGGGCGCTATTGCCGAGAGCAATCCAAGTACAAAGTTACTTTGTTTGATAAATGCATTCTGATATTCCGGGTCGATTGATGAGACGCGAAACAGCAGACCATCTGGAATACGGCCAGTGAGCGTACTTTTAAGCTTTACCATGCGAAGATCGAATGGGCTTTTAACAGCTTGATCACCCATCGTGAACCAGTAAGTTATGGGCTCCCTGCGGGCACCCAAGGCCATTTTTAGCTGACGCGTAGGTATCACCCCGTCAGGAGTTTCAATGGCGGCGTCCGCTTCGGCAATAAATGTAAAACCTTGCGCTGGGTAACAAACCTCTGGCTTGTGTGCCTGTAGCGCGCCGCGCTGGTCGCTCCCATAGGCAATCGACAACATCATCCTGTAGCCCTCTTCGTTTCGGTATACTCGAGAAAGAATTTGACTGTAAATCTTGTCAAGTAATGCACTCGCTTGCGGGTCGACTATCACCGCACCGATGGAGGGCTCATAACTCCAAGTTCCGAATGTTTTTGGCACTACGAGTTGAAGATCAAAATCGGACTGCTGCGCTGGCAAGTTTACTTCTGGCTTTAGCAACGCCGAGGCTGCTGCTGTAACCGTCATTCCCGCTGCTGCGATTGTTAATCTTTTTGATTTATCCATTGAGTTAAATCTTGAAATTCTTGAAAATGTACCCAATCCCGGCATCAATGACAGCAAGCAACAACATGGCCGCAATGAAAAGAACTATGCCCGATGCATCATGAACAAAACCTTGGCCCGCTGCATCACCAAAGTGAAACGTGACCAAAATTAAAATAATGACTCGCAGCACATTCGCTGCAAAAGCGATGGGTAGCAGTGATCCGATGAGTATGCTGTTTCGAAGCCAGCTTTTGTGGCCCTGCAAATAAACATACAGCAAACCCATTGCAGATAAGCTAAACATTGACTTCAATCCCGAGCAAGCATCGGCGACCATTAATTGATAGGGGCCAATACTAATGACGACGCCACTTCGAGCAATCGGATAGCCCAAGGCATACATAAAGCTTTCTGCTAAACCTGAGACGGTTTGCTTTAAAGTGCCAGTGATTGCATCGACAAAACTACCCGGTAAGGGAACTAAAAAAACTAGAAAAGCAAGGGGAAAGGCGGCGAGTCGAACGGCTTGCCAACCACCAATCAATAGCAAGCAAGCACCAACAACCAAAAGTTGCGAACCGATTTCAAGAATCATGATGTCAAGCGTTTTGCCGACAAAATATGCAACCAAACCTAGACCTAGAAATAACCAACCCACAGCACCAGCGCTGCGCGTAAGTTCTAGGATTTTTATGCGTACTTTCCATAGCGCCCAAAGTGCGACGGCGAGCACAATCGGGCCATGCATCTCATCGGTATTCGTCCACACTTTTTGGTAAAGGCCGACATAACTTGGTATGTAGAGAGCCGCTAGCCCCAGTAGCAAAAACCAGAACTGACGATCAATACTCATTGGCAATGACACCAACCAACTCCACTGAGTCGGAAGCTATAGATTCAATCAACTCTGTAAAGCCGCTCTTTTGGCTATTTCCTTGTCGGGCAATACAAAGGGCAGCCCCACACTTGAAGGAGATAGCAGCAGCATCGGCACCATGTGTTCCTGCCGGCGTGTCAACTATCACGTAGTCAAATTTTGCAACCAGCTCTGTCATCAGAATAGAAAACGCAGGCCTCTCAATTAACTCAATTGGATTGGGTGCGATTGGGCCGCTCGGCAAGAGAAAAAGGCTCGGTAAATCCGGCACTGCGCAAATAGCTTGTTCAGAAGATCGCCCGGATAAAATTCCTGAGAGCCCGGTATTGTTGGTTACTCCAAAAATTTCATGTAACCTCGGCGCCCTCATATCGGCGTCAATCACAAGCGTCTTTCCGCCCAGCTGCGAAAGCACAACGGCAATATTGGCAGCGAAATAAGATTTACCGTCGTTTCTGTTGGGGCTAATTATCGCGAGGCTTCTTTTGACCCCCAATTTATTGAATACTTTTAACAAGAGCTGACCACGTATCGCACGAAAAACCTCAACCTGCTTTGAGTACGGTTGAGCCGCAGTAATTAATTCCGCATTGAGATTTTGTTTTGAAACCGGCGAATAGGGATAATGAAATTGCTGCGCCAAGGCATAGAGCACATCTTCCGATTGAACAACACCAAGCGTAATTGCGGCCTCTCCGAAGCGGGCACCGGTTTGCTTCTGATGTTCAAGTATCGAATCTATCTGTGCGCTGCTAAGCCCTTTCGATTTCGAAAGTATCTCTCCAATCATTTGATCAACTAGGGCCATTTGACTATCGGGGGAAGGCAGCTGTTCGTTAACGCCCATAAAACTAAGACTTTTCAATGAATAATTGAGGTTGCCGCAACACCCAAGAAGTTTCTAGGCGGTGTTTTTTCCTTCTAAACCACACGTTTTTATCCGCACTTTTTAAAACCCCAAGAATTGGCAATTCGCTTGAACTAACGATGTCATCCAAGGTTCGTAGTCGTTTATCGAAAAATTCGCGAACAAAGGCTGCCAATACTGCAATTCCAGCTGCGACTAGAAGCGCCTTGATAATATTTTTTATGAGTATCTGTGTTTTGGTCTCATTCGGGATCTCGGCAAGATTGAGAATCGAAATGTTTGACTGTTGATTTTGGCTTTCGAGTGTTGATTGATTTAAGCGAACTTGAACCGCTTCGTAGGCACGCTGAGCGACTTCTACGTCCCTCTGCATCACGGCGATCTCATCGCGAGTCTGCTTCAATCGCAGCACTTTCGACCGCTGGTTATCCAAGGCGTTGCGAAGTTCGGCCTCACGTTGCTTAACGATTTTTGACGATATCCCAACAGCACCCGTCACCCGTTTAATTTCTACACTCAACTTACTACGTAATTCCTCAAGGCCATTGCGTACATCAATCACCTGAGGGTGGCGCTCTCCAAGGCGTGACGATATCTCTACAAGCTTAGATTCTTGGCGAATAATGTCAGATTTAATAGAACCAACAAGGCCATTTCCAAGCACCTCCTGAGTAATATCAGGGGTGCCTTTGCCTTGCGCCTCGCGGCT
>JAYWIG010000087.1:0-15487 GCA_043789035.1 Betaproteobacteria bacterium | reverse complement strand
TTGTTCCTGTATATGTCGGCTACGAAAAGATTATCGAGCAGCGCGGGTACTTAAATGAGCTTCGTGGTGGCAAGAAAGAAAAGGAATCATTGCTTGGGGTTTTGAAAACTCTCAAAGCCTTAAAAGAGCGCTATGGTCAGGTGCACCTACACTTTGGTCAACCAATTGATCTGCAAGGGCATTTAGACGAAGTGAACCCTGCTTGGCGAGAGCAACGTTTGATCGGGGATGACAAACCAGAGTGGCTTTTTCAAGCGACCGACTCGTTAGGCCGAAAAATCGTCACTTCGATCAATGCCTCTGCGGTCGTTACTCCTTTGTGTTTATTAGCTTTAACGCTGTTGGCAACCCCTAAGCTTGCAATGGACGAACAGCAGTTGTTAGCTGCTATGAAAGTCGTCTCTAGGCTTTTTGTGAACGAGAAGGCTTTGCAAGCGGGCTTTGATGTGGCAACTGATGGCGCCGCTGTCGTCGCCAAAGGCATAGAGCTTGGGTACTTAAAGCGAATCGACCACCCGATGGGTAATGTAATTGCTGCGACTGATAATGGCGGTGCGCTACTTGCTTACTTTAGAAACAATGTTCTGCATAAGCTGGCGGTTTCTGGCTTGGTAGCGAGTTTGGTGTCTCTTAATGGCGTGTTGTCTAAACGGCAGGTTGTAGAGGTTGTTGAGTTAGTTTTACCAGTCGTACGAAATGAATTGTTTTTAGAGAACCGAGAAACATCTGTTTTGATTGAAGAGTCGATTGCGGCCTTAAGTTCCGTCGATATGGTTTTAGACGCAGATGGTTTACTCAGTGCACCGCCTGTAAATACATTTGCAGCAGCACAGTTAGAAATTATTGCCGCCTTGATGCAGCCAACTCTAACCAGGTTGTTTGTGGCTTTATCACTTATTCGGTCAGCCCCTGTGCAGGGTTACGATGCAGCTAAGCTTGAGCAGGTCAGTGAACAGACCGCGCAGCGCTTTGCCTTGCTAATGGCATTTGACTCGCCTGAGTTTCATGATAGAAACCTTTTTAAACAGCTAATAGCCACGTTTCGGGAGCAAGGCCTCATTCAATTCGATCCGCTAGGCAAGATTGAGGCGACACCTGAGTTAGGCAAATTAGGGGATTTAGCTGGCATCGCTTTGCCTAACGAAGTGAGGGTCTCGTTGGCCCGATTGACGGCATAGCGTTTTAATAAACCTACATGCAATAGCCGTTCATCTGGGCTGAGTGTTTGTTCGTCGCTTATGCTCGGTGGCTTTAATGCAATCGGTTCATCCTGAGTCAACGCAAACAATTCAGCAGAAGACTGAATGTACGCAATATAAAAACGTTGATGCCAAGACATGCCATAAGATGGCAATAGGGACAGGAAAACATGAATACAGCGACTTTCGAACAGACGGCTTCCCAGCCGCAAGCAAATCATCATTCAACGACTACCCATGCCGTTGCCCTTACCGATTATCTAGATTTCCGTGATCGCAAGTTTGAACTTGCTGATCATCCGTTAGAGGGCTACTTCGAGTTGCTTGGCGAACGCCCTGCGCTAATGGCTGGCAAACCTATCGAAGCGTCATGGACGATTGAAGATGGTTGGCTTTATTTGACAAAGCTTTCAGCGACTCTCGAATCGGGCCACAAGTTAAACCTTGGTGACTTGTTCCCATACGCTGGCCCAAAAGTGTTCGCTGCCTGGTACACAGGCACATTAAAGGGTTTTCGCGAAGAGAGCAGTTCGAAAAGGATTTCGCATGCTAACGAAAATCGCTACCCTGATTTGGTTCTTGGTGTTGGTGTTGGCCGGGTGCGTCAATCAAGCATGGTTCATCGTGCAACAACAGAAGCAGCAAATGCTAAGAGAGCTGTAAACGTAATTGCGTTTGCGCGCAAGCCAGCAGAAGGCATTCCCGTGCCCACATCGTCAGCCGGTTTAGCTTGGGATTCCAAGGGCGGCTCCGCCGTTTACATCTAAAAGAAAAAGCTCTCGGTAATGACTTACCGAGAGCTTTTTGCACTGCTTTTAAAAATTTGGTGCGGCTGGCAGGAATTGAACCCACGACCCCTTGGTTCGTAGCCAAGTACTCTATCCAACTGAGCTACAGCCGCATTTGTAAAGAAGAATATTATAGCTCGTTTTAAGGAAAACAGAAATTCGCTTCAGGCGAAAGACTTTAGCTGCCTTTATTCAGGGCCACTTTCATTAGCTCTGCCATACTGCGGGCGCCAACTTTATCCATAATATTTGCCCGATGCGCTTCGACAGTTTTAATGCTGATATTTAAGTCATCAGCAATTTGTTTGTTTAAGCGCCCGGCGACGATGCGATCGAGAACCTGAACTTCCCGGCCTGTTAACTTGGCTAGCAAGGGGTTTAATGTTGATGCTAAGGCGGCCCGCACGATTGTGCATAGCTGCTCATCATTGAACGGCTTCTCAATAAAGTCGTAAGCGCCTTTTTTGATGGAGGACACTGCCATCGGTACATCTCCATGCCCCGTAATGAGAATGACGGGAAGAGGCCAGCCACGTTTCTTAATTTCCTCCTGCAGCTCAATGCCGCCCATTTCAGGCATTCGAACATCGGCAACCACACAACCTTGCATTTCGGGTTTGTAGTAGGCCAAGAACGCTTCAGCACTATCAAAAATGCGAGTGGTAAAACTATTTGCTTCCAGCAGCCATCGCAAAGAATCGCGCACGGCTTCGTCATCATCAATTACAAAAACACTGTTTGTCATAGGATTTGTTCAGGGGTTTCTTGTTGCTGCTTGTTATCTTGGGAGATCGATGCTGCTAGCGGCAAGGTGAATATAAATGAGGTGCCGTCAATGTGACGCTCTAAATACAATCGTCCTTGATGCGCTTCGACGATAGAGCGGCAAATATTTAATCCCATTCCCATACCTTCGACTTTTGTCGAAAAGAATGGTTGAAACAATTTTGTTTCGATATTGTCCGGTACACCAGAGCCAAAATCTCTTACCTCAAACTTGGCGCTTTCATCAGCGCACTGAACCTTCAAGTAGAGCTTGCTTTTCGTTTTGTTGGTACTAGTGCGCATCGATTCGATAGCGTTTTTGAGCAGATTGATGAGTACCTGCTCGATCAAAATCGGGTCGGCCCATACGTTAGCGGCAGGATCGGGCATGCTGGTATCGATACGAATATTCACCCGCTTAGCTTCGATCTCAACCAGTGTTAGGGCATTGCCAACCACGTCAGTGATGAGACATTTTCGCCTCTCCGGTTCTGAACGTTTTACGAACTCACGGATGCGTTTAATGACTAAACCAGCGCGCTCCGCTTGGCCTGAGGTTTTCTTCAATGCGTCTAAGGTTTCCTCAGAATCGATGGGAGCACCGCTTAGGGTTTTCGAGCGTATTCTGGCGGCTAAACCCATGCAATAATTGGCAATCGCTGAGAGTGGTTGGTTCAATTCATGTGCCAAGGATGACGCCATTTCACCCATAGTCACTAGGCGCGAGGTATGTTGCAGTTTTTCGCCTTGTTCCCGCTGGGTTTGCTCTGCATGATGGCGGCGGGTAATGTCAGTCGCCATCATCATTGTAACTTCCGATTGATCTACCCAGCGAATCGGCCGTAGGCGAACGTCGAACCAACGAGCGGTTGCTTGATCAAAAATCTCTACACTGCTGTTGGTCGGATTGGCGCTACTAGTCAATTCCGCTTCTAAGTTGCGATCAATTTCTGTCTCGAGCTCTCGTGCACTACGCAGCCTTTCTTGGCCTTGACTTGAATTGCCGAAAATACGCTGATAGGCTTGATTGCTAAATAGCAACTCACCTTTTGCATCAAGCACGGATACTGCAGGCTCTAGCTCATCGAGAACAGTGGTAAAGCGGTCTTGAGCATCAGTAAGCGCTTGGCGAACTCTTTTCGGCTCGGTGATATCGGTCATCGAAGTCATCCAGCCAGACTGATGGCCCGAGGCATCAATCAGCGGTGATACATACATGCGAGCATCGAAACAACTACCGTCTTTTCTCTGAACCGTTACCTCCAAACCACTAGCGGGTGCTGCGCCTGACAAAATAAGCTCCAAGTTTTTAGAATGCCCGGGAATGTCATTTGTAGGCCAATACGGAAAGGGAGCTGTTCGTCCGATTAACTCAATTTCCTCAAGGCCTACCATGCTACAAAATGCACGGTTCACGTAGGTGACGCGGCCCTCCAAGTCGAAGGCGCGCATGCCCGTCACCATAGAGTCTTCCATGGCTTTTCGAAAGGCAATTTCTACTGCAAGAGCGGTTTCTGCTTCTTTACGTTTAGTGATGTCGTGCGCAACGCAATACCACTGCGGTGGATTGCTACGTGAATCCCTTCGCATCGACCATGATAACCAGCGAGTAGTTTCTTCGTCTGTTGACAGAGGTTGATCGCGATTGGTTCGCGCTTCGAAAATCGCGCTGTCATCCGTGCCGGAGAGTGCGTTATGCGTGAATCTCCGATCAGCGGGGTGAACTAGCTCCGGTAACCGTGTAACGGTTGTAGCACTCGGAAACTCAGATGAGAATGCGGGGTTGATTTTTAGTAGCGAACCATCTTCAGCAATTACGCACAGTAAATCCAGCGATAGCATAAACAGCCGATCGCGCTCATTTTCTGCCCTTAACCTTCGCCGGGTGTGTTGCCAGACAAGCATCATACCGAGTGCAACTGCTAAAGACATACCAATCAGGGCATATACGAGCCTGTTATTTAATAGTTGGCTTCCGCCTTCGAAGTGAGTCGCTCGAAGCCGAATGCCGTGGCCAGGAGGGTCAAGTGGCAGCTCGTAGCTGAAGTTCTCAGCGAAGATTGTTCGTGGGGATGTACTGATTAAGCGGTTGCCACCTTGATCTAGCAAGCTGATTTCATATCGGCTCCGAATTTCGCTCGATACCGCTTGGGTAATTAAACGCGAGAGAGAAAGGCCAACGATTAGCGATGTTCCGGACTTTGCATTGTTCGACGATAAGTCCGGTATGTGCATTTCTATAATGACTTCATTGCTTTGCGAGCTAATTGGGTAGCTGAAAACAACTTTTCGACTTTCTCTCGCTTCAGTGTAGGCGGTAAAACCCGCCGAGCCTTCGAGCTCAGCGCCGGCTTGCTGAGCGTTGTTTGAAGATTCTGAACGAGCGGGTAAATGCCACACGATTTTTCGATTGGCATCAACCATCGACACGTAGGTGACCTCGGAGAATTGATTGAGAAATGCGCGAATACCGTTATTGCGCTGCGGCTCGGCCGACATGGTTTCTGTCACTGAATAGCTAGCCCACTCCGGTGAATATTGAGCTGCTAAGTCTTTCGCGTCTGAAAGCCTCAACCGAATGTTTTGCTGTGCCCATTCCACATCTCGAAACAGCGACTGTCGCTGCTGTTCTTGTTCCGATATATGCAAATACCAGAAGAAAGATGCCATTAAACCCACGAAAAGCAGCAGGCCAATCGCGTGCGTGAAAGTAAACCAGCGGATGGCTTGTTCTTCCGAGCGAACTGTCAACGGTGATAAGGGCTTTTTAAATACCATGCTTTTTTTGTGTGTCAGGTGCTATTGTCTATTAGAAATTGAGTCTAAAGGCACGACAAAGTTGGGCTTAGGGTAATCACTAAGGATGCACCGAGACTTGTACGGTGCATCCCTAGATCGAATATAAATATTGGATTTTGATTAAAAACCACGGTTTGTTTTCATAATATGAAATCTAATTCCCTATGATGAAAATATGTGTTGAATTTTTAGAGCCACCTACCTAAAATCGCAGCAACTTATAAAAGGAGACTCCATGTCCGCTTTACCTTCTAATATCGCTGCTTTGAATGCAGCGAATGATCCTGCCGATATTGATGCGTTAGAAACGCATGAGTGGTTAGACGCCTTGCAAGCAGTCATCGAGCGCGAAGGGCCAGAGCGGGCGCACTACCTATTAGAAAAAATGGTTGCCAAGGCGCGAATTAGCGGTGCCTATATTCCTTATTCGGCTAATACGCCTTATGTGAACACGATTCCTGCAGCGTTAGAAGTACGTTCGCCGGGTAATGCCGAGTTCGAAGAGCGTATTCGGTCAATCATTCGCTGGAACGCAATGGCAATGGTCGTTAGAGCTAACAAAGTCGCTCCACCAGACGGTGGAGGTCTAGGTGGGCATATTGCATCGTTTGCTTCTTTAGCGACGATGATTGGTGCCGGAATGAACCATTTCTGGAATGCCGAGCATGAAGGCCATGGCGGCGATTTAGTTTACTTCCAAGGGCATACATCGCCCGGCATCTACGCACGCGCTTTCGTTGAAGGACGACTGACCGAAGGTCAGCTCGATAGCTTTAGGCAAGAAGTCGATGGCAAAGGTTTGTCGTCTTACCCTCACCCAAAGTTAATGCCAGATTTTTGGCAGTTTCCCACTGTGTCCATGGGTTTAGGCCCATTGATGGCAATTTATCAAGCGCGGTTTTTGAAATATTTACACGCTCGCGGCATTGCTGATACTAGCAACCGAAAAGTCTGGGTATTCTGCGGTGACGGTGAGATGGATGAGCCGGAATCATTAGGTGCTATCGGTTTAGCGACCCGCGAAAAACTCGATAATCTTGTGTTCGTTGTGAACTGTAACCTGCAACGCTTAGATGGGCCTGTGCGCGGTAACGGCAAAATTATTCAAGAACTTGAAGGTGAGTTTCGCGGTGCCGGCTGGAATGTCATTAAGCTTATTTGGGGCTCTTATTGGGACCCGCTTTTGGCGCGTGACAAAGATGGCATCTTGCAAAAAGTGATGATGGACACCGTTGATGGCGAATACCAGGCGTGCAAAGCAAACGATGGTGCTTATGTCCGTAAGAACTTCTTCGGTAAGCACCCAGCTTTGCTTGAGATGGTTTCGCGCATGACCGATGAAGACATTTGGCGCTTAAACCGTGGTGGTCATGATCCGCATAAGGTGTATGCAGCGTTCGATTCTGCCACAAAGCACAAGGGCCAGCCAACGGTAATTCTTGCTAAGACTGTTAAAGGTTATGGCATGGGTAAAGCGGGTGAAGCGAAGAACCCAACGCATCAGCTAAAAAAGCTTGATACGGATTCGATTCGCGAATTTAGAGATCGTTTCAATATCCCAATTCCTGACGATAAAGTTGAGGAAGTGCCGTTTTTTAAACCTAGCGAAGATTCGCCTGAGATGAAGTATATGCATGAGCGGCGCAAAGCGTTGGGTGGCTACTTGCCCACGCGTCGCCGTAATGCCGATGAGAAACTTGCCGTGCCCGGACTAGAAGTTTTTGCACCAGTATTAGAAGCTACCGCCGAAGGCCGTGAAATTTCCACCACACAAGCTTTCGTTCGTGCTCTAACTGGGTTACTTCGCGATAAAGTACTTGGGCCGCGCATAGTGCCTATCGTGCCGGATGAGGCGCGTACCTTTGGTATGGAAGGCATGTTCCGTCAACTCGGTATATATGCCCATGAAGGCCAGAAGTACACGCCAGTTGATAAAGATCAAGTAATGTATTACCGGGAAGATGCGCAGGGCCAAATTTTAGAAGAAGGTATTAACGAAGCGGGTGCGTTTAGCTCCTGGATTGCAGCTGCAACATCCTATTCGACCAACAATCGCGTGATGATCCCTTTCTACATCTATTATTCGATGTTTGGCTTCCAACGCGTAGGTGACCTCGCATGGGCAGCTGGCGATATGCAAGCCCGAGGCTTCTTGCTTGGCGGTACTGCTGGAAGAACGACTTTGAACGGCGAGGGTTTACAACACGAAGATGGCCACAGTCATATATTGTCGTCCACCATTCCTAACTGCGTGAGTTACGACCCTACGTTTGCCCATGAACTTGCTGTGATCATGCATGACGGTTTGAAGCGCATGGTTGAGAAGCAAGAGAACGTGTTCTACTACCTTACTGTAATGAACGAAAACTATGCTCACCCGGGTCTAACAAAAGGTGACGAAGAGGGCATTATTAAGGGTGGCTACTTGCTCAAGAAAGCAGGCACCAAGGGTATTGATAAAGCAAAGCCACGTGCTCAGCTCCTTGGCTCGGGCACGATTTTGCGCGAAGTGATGGCAGCCTCCGAGTTGCTGGAAAGCGATTGGGGCGTAGCGGCGGATGTGTGGAGTATGACTAGCTTCACCGAGTTGCGTCGTGACGGTTTGGATTGCGAGCGTTGGAACTTGTTGAACCCTTCGGCGAAAGTAAAAGTGCCATACGTAACGAAGATGTTCGAAAAGACTTCAGGCCCTATCGTTGCAAGTAGCGATTACATGAAACTTTTCGCTGATCAGATTCGTCCGTTTATGCCTAAGAATCGTGAATATCGAGTGCTCGGTACGGATGGTTTTGGCCGCTCAGATTTCAGGGCGAAACTGCGTGAGCATTTTGAAGTAGATAGGCATTTTGTAGCCGTGGCAACCTTGAAAGCTTTGGCCGACGAGGGAACTGTTGATGCGGGCTTGGTAGCAAAAGCTATCAAGAAGTACAACATCAATATAGATAAAGCTAACCCGGCGCATGCGTAGTCAGCGGTCAGTGATAATGCTGTTTAAGAAATTTAGAATTGAAAAAATATGAGCGCAATTGAAATTAAAGTTCCGGATATTGGCGACTTCAAAGAAGTTGAAGTGATTGAGCTATTAGTGAAAGTAGGCGATGTGATTAAGGCGGAGCAGAGCCTGATTACCGTTGAATCTGATAAAGCGTCGATGGAGATTCCTAGTTCGACTGCGGGTAAAGTTGTTTCAATCAGCGTGAAAATTGGCGATAAGATTGCCGAGGGCTCGAAGTTGTTAATGCTTGAAGCTGATTCTGGTTCTACAGTTGCAGCAAACCCATCACCAGCTCCAGCTCCATCACCTGTTAGCGCTCCAGTTGCTATGGCGGTGCCTGCGGCGGCCGCTGTTGTTGCACCAGCTCCCACTTCTGCGCAAGCTATAAGTGCCGATGTTCCAACAGCTGCTTTGGCACCAGCACCTGCCTCGGGTGTACTACCTCATGCTTCGCCTTCGGTACGCAAATTTGCACGCGAACTTGGGGTAGATTTAAGCCAGGTTGCCGGTAGTGGCCCTAAAGGACGAATTACCGTTGAAGATGTTCGTGGCTTTGTAAAAGGGGCTTTGGCTGGTGGCTCGACTTCTAAAGCAGCGGCTGCAAACGACGGCGCTGGTTTAGGTTTGATCCCTTGGCCTAAAGTTGATTTCGCGAAATTTGGCGAAGTTCAAACAAAACCTTTATCGCGTATCAAGAAAATTTCTGGTGCCAACCTACATCGTAATTGGGTAATGATTCCGCACGTGACCAATCACGATGACGCCGATATTACCGATTTAGAAGCATTCCGTGTTTTGTTAAACAAAGAAAACGAGAAGAGCGGCGTAAAAGTCACTATGCTCGCTTTCTTAATTAAGGCTTGCGTACAAGCGCTTAAGAAGTTTCCTGAGTTCAATGCGTCTCTCGATGGCGATAACCTAGTCTTAAAACAATACTTTCATATCGGATTTGCTGCCGATACGCCTAACGGCCTAATGGTGCCAGTAATTAAAGATGCTGATAAGAAAGGCATTTTCGAAATCGCCAAAGAATCCTCTGAGTTAGCAGGTAAAGCTCGCGAAGGCAAATTAGCGCCTGCTGAAATGCAAGGCGGTTGCTTTTCGATTTCTAGCTTGGGCGGTATTGGTGGTAGTTACTTTACGCCAATCATTAATGCGCCTGAGGTGGCTATTCTTGGTGTCTGTCGCTCTGCGACGAAACCCTTATGGAATGGCACAGCGTTCGAGCCTCGCTTGATTTTGCCGATGTCGCTATCTTGGGATCATCGCGTGATTGATGGCGCATCGGCCGCACGCTTTAACACCTATCTTGCCGCATTGCTTGCCGATTTTCGGCGTGTGATGTTGTAAAACGTTTGAATAGATCTGCAAGGAACTTCAAACGATGACAACCATTGTGGTGGTAAAAAAGGGCAATGAAGTCGCTATGGCTTCAGATACCCTTGTGACCTTCGGAGACACTCGACTTTCGGGCAAATACGAAGAGAATGAAAAGATTATTCGAGTTGGCGATTCTTGTGTTGGGTTGGCTGGAACAACAGCGCATTTTGCAGTTATGCGGAAGTTGCTCACTGAAATGCCTAACTGCCGTTTGTATTCTCGCGCAGAAGTATTCAATACGTTTTTGAAGGTGCATGCGGTTTTAAAAGAGCAGTTTTTTTTAAACCCAAAAGAAGACGACAGTGACCCTTATGAGTCCTCTCAGATTACAGCCCTAATAGCCAACTGTACCGGCATCTACGGTGTGTACTCTTACCGTGAAGTGTTCGTCTTTGATCGTTTCTGGGGCATTGGTTCTGGGCGAAACTTTGCGTTGGGTGGTATGCACGCCGTCTACGACAAGTTGAAATCCGCCAAGGCGATTGCCGAAGTTGGGGTGAAGGCTGGGATTGAGTTTGATAAGAGCTCAGGTGGGCCACATCGCCTGATAACCTATTCACTCGGGCCTGCGCCTGCCATGCCAGAACCGGAAGCACTGGTCGCTCCAGAGGCTTCGGTTGGCGCTGTTTCTGGCGCTGATTCCAGTGATTCTGCTAGTGCTTGATTACGCACCGTACGTTTAAATTTTAGAGATTGGTTTTTCATGAGTATCGAAGTAAAAGTACCTGACATCGGCGACTTTAAAGAAGTTGAAGTGATAGAACTATTGGTGAAAATTGGCGATGTTATTAAGCCAGAGCAAAGCCTGATCACCGTTGAATCCGATAAAGCTTCCATGGAAATTCCTAGCTCTGTGGCTGGTAAAGTGACTGCACTACGAGTAAAAGTTGGTGACAAGGTCAAAGAAGGCTCGATTGTTTTAGAGATTGAGGCTGATGGAGTTGCAGCGCCGGTTGTAGCACCTACCGAGAGTGCTCCGTCTGCCGCGCCTGTCAACGCACAAGTTGCCTCTTCAACAGTTTCTGTGCCAACAGCCGCAGTACACACTGGCAAAGCCGATCAATCATTTGACATGTTGGTGATTGGCGCCGGGCCCGGTGGTTACTCCGCGGCATTTCGCGCAGCCGACCTTGGCATGAATACGGTACTGATCGAGCGCTACCCAACCTTGGGCGGCGTTTGCTTAAACGTGGGCTGTATTCCTTCGAAGGCGCTGTTGCATACAGCAGCCGTCATTGATGAGACGCGTTCTATGGCTAAGCACGGCATTAGCTTTGGCGAGCCAGTGATTGATATCGACAAGCTACGTAGTTGGAAAGAGCAGGTCATTGGTAAGCTCACCGGCGGATTGGCTGGTATGGCCAAACTGAGAAAGGTGACGGTTGCGCATGGTGTAGCAAGTTTTGTCGATGCGAATCATGTCAAGGTGGTTGCTGATGGCAAAGAAACGATTATTCGGTTTGAGAAAGCCGTGATCGCGGTCGGTTCGCAGGCAGTGAAGCTACCGTTTTTGCCGGACGATCCTCGCGTTGTGGATTCAACAGGAGCACTAAAGCTAACAGGCATTCCAAAGCGCATGCTGGTCATCGGTGGCGGCATTATTGGGCTTGAGATGGGTACGGTGTATTCATCGTTAGGTTCGCGCCTTGATGTGGTTGAGATGATGGATGGCCTCATGATGGGGGCCGACAGAGATTTAGTAAAAGTTTGGCAAAAATTCAATGCCAAGCGTTTCGACCACTTAATGCTTAACACCAAAACAACCAAAGCAGAGGCAACGCCTGAAGGTATTAAAGTGTGGTTTGAAGGCGCTTCGGCACCTTCTGAGCCGCAACTCTACGATATGGTGCTCGCTTCTGTAGGCCGCACGCCAAACGGCAAGAAAATTGCTGCTGAAAATGCAGGTGTTGCGGTGAGCGATAGGGGCTTCATCTCGGTCGACAACCAAATGCGCACCAACGTGTCCCATATATTCGCGATTGGTGATGTGGTTGGCCAGCCAATGCTGGCGCATAAAGCTGTTCATGAAGCGCATGTAGCTTCAGAGGTGGCTGCCGGACAAAAGAGCTTCTTTGATGCGCGTGTTATTCCTTCCGTGGCCTACACCGATCCTGAAGTAGCCTGGGTGGGGATTACCGAGGAAGAGGCTGCCAAAACCGGTGTGAAAATCGGTAAAGCGACATTCCCTTGGGCCGCATCGGGCAGGGCAATTGCCAATGGCCGTGATGAAGGCTTCACGAAATTGATTTTTGATGAAGCAACTCATCGCGTAATCGGTGGCGGCATTGTAGGTACCCATGCCGGTGACATGATCGGTGAAATTGCGTTGGCCATCGAAATGGGCGCAGACCCAACTGATATCGGCAAAACCATTCATCCGCACCCAACCTTGGGTGAAACTATCGGTATGGCGGCTGAGCTGTTTGAAGGCGTTTGTACCGATTTGCCACCTATGAAGCGCTAAAAGCCGGAAAAACGTTAGGAATCAGGGAATGCCCTAGGAAAGACCTAGGGCAAAACGGCATTTTCCGAGACCTAACTCCCCTATAATCCAGTCTGCTATTTTCACTGGGTAATAATAATATGAAGAGTTTGCTACCTCTGGCGCAACTCATTGACAAAATCAATGAAAAGTTCGCTGAAATTGCCACCTGGGCAATGTTTTTGGGCTGCATGATTTCCGCAATTAACGCTACCGTGCGCTACTCTTTTAATCAAAGTTCGAACGGGTTTCTAGAAGTGCAGTGGTATGCCTTCGGTTTCACGATCATGCTTGGCGCTGCATTAGTGCTGAAGATGAACGAGCATGTTCGAGTGGATATCATTTACGGCAAACTCACCTCTCGCACCCAGGCCCGCATCGATTTATTCGGCATGATTTTCTTTCTCATGCCAGCGTGTTTATTGATGGTGTATTTCTCATGGCCTTGGTTTTGGATTTCTTTTAACGGCAACGAGATGTCGAGCAATGCTGGGGGCTTAATTCGATGGCCTGCAAAACTTGCTATTCCTCTAGGCTTTTTTCTACTTGCCCTTCAAGGGTTTTCTGAAATTATTAAGCGTATTTGTTACCTCAACGGTAGCTATGAGATGAACGTCAACTACGAGAAGCCCCTCCAATGATCGAAATGCAAACCATGGCACCGTTGATGTTCGGTGCGCTCGTATTCGTAATGCTGATCGGCTTTCCCGTAGCGTTCTCCCTGGCCGCTTTGGGATTATTCGCAGGCTTTATTTCCATTGAACTAGGCTTTTTCCCAGCGCAGTACATGGCCAATTTGCCGTTGCGTATCTTCGGCATTATTTCCAACGATTTGTTGCTGGCGATTCCTTTTTTTACCTTCATGGGGGCTATCCTTGAACGATGTGGGTTAGCTGAAGATTTGCTTGAAGGGACAGGGCAGTTATTCGGCAGCGTTCCCGGTGGCTTAGCTTACGCGGTGATTATTGTTGGCGCAATTTTAGGGGCCATCACGGGCACCGTGGCCGCTTCTGTAATTGCTATGGGAGTTATCTCTTTGCCGATCATGATGAAATATGGTTACAACCACAGATTGGCCACTGGCGTTATCGCTGCTTCGGGCACAATTACGCAGGTCATTCCGCCTTCTCTCGTACTTGTCGTATTAGCTGACCAATTGGGGAAATCGGTTGGCGACATGTACAAAGGCGCCATTGGCCCTTCAATAGCCCAAGTAGCAATTTTCATTGCTTACATTGCCATCCTTTCAATTTTCAAGCCGCAGATGATGCCGCCGCTGCCACCCGAAGCTCGGACATTAAAGGGATGGCCGCTGTATAAAAAAGTACTTCTAGGCATGGTTCCTTCGGTTGTACTTATCTTCCTAGTACTTGGTACTATTTTCATGGGCTTGGCTACGCCGACAGAAGCGGGTGCCTTAGGTGTTGTTGGAGCCATTGGCCTGGCTGCAATTAACAAGCGTTTAAGTTGGACATTGATTAAGCAGGCGATGGATTCCACGATGCGCATTACTGCGATGGTGTTGTTTATTCTGATTGGCTCAACCGTGTTCTCGTTAGTATTCCAAGGCGTTGATGGCAATATTTGGGTTGAGCACATGTTGCTTTCCGTGACTGGGAATGACAGAACGACGTTTCTGATAGTTGTGAACTTATTCGTGTTTTTCTTGGCGTTCTTTTTAGATTTTTTTGAGATTGCCTTCATCATCATTCCATTGCTTGCGCCGATTGCGGCGAAGCTTGGAATTGATTTGGTTTGGTTTGGTGTTTTGCTGTGCGTGAATATGCAAACTTCATTCATGCATCCACCGTTTGGCTTCGCACTTTTTTACCTACGAGGCATCGCACCGAAAGAGATCAAATCGAATGACATTTATCTAGGTGCTATTCCTTGGGTCGTCATGCAGTTAATCTTGGTTGCTATTTTGATTTTCTATCCGGGGATGGTGACCATGTGGTTGGATAAAGAAGTGAAGTACGATCTCGACAAGATTAAGATCGAACTTCCGACCGATGATCCTGCAGCAAAACAATCGACCACTCCACCAGCCGCTGGATCGCCCGGCAGCTCGGCGCCTGGTGCCGCGCCCGCGGAGGTCGAGGAGGATCTTGGCAAGTTGTTTGGACCTGATAAGAAGTAGAGTCGCAAGGCATAAAAAAAGCCCCGCTATTCCAGTAGCGGGGCTTTTTAACTTTGGGTGACTGGATCAGCGTTTTGCCGAAGCCATGAAGTCATCAAAGGTATTTTCAGTTACACGGAACCAAGCGATTTGATCGCGCTGGAAGCCGAAATACGCATCGTGAATCTTCTTGAAGTCTGCGTTCTTGGCATTGGTTTCTGCATAAACTTCTTGGGCCGCTTTGTAGCAAGCCTCGAGGACTGGACGAGGGAAAGGTTTTAAAATTGTTCCGCCAGCCACCAGCTTTTTCAATGCTACAGGGTTCACTGCATCGTACTTGGCCATCATATCGGAGTTAGCTTCAGCGCAAGCTGCCTCGAAGGCGGCTTTGAATTCTGGTGTGAGAGCATCCCAAGCTTTTGGATTCACGAATGAATGCAAGCCAGGGCCACCTTCCCACCAGCCTGGGTAGTAGTAGAACTTAGCAACTTTGTTGAAGCCGAGCTTTTCATCATCGTACGGGCCAACCCACTCAGCTGCGTCGATCGTACCTTTTTCAAGCGAGGGATAAATATCGCCAGCAGGGATTTGCTGGGGGATCACACCTAATTTACTGAGGACTTGACCTGCGAAACCACCTACACGGAACTTGAGGCCTTTCAGGTCCTCTACTGTATTGATTTCTTTCCGATACCAGCCACCCATTTGTGCGCCAGTATTGCCGGCCAAAAATGCAATGACGCCATTTTTACGAGTAAATTCGTTGCAAACCTTATCACCACCGCCGTGGTACCACCAAGCGTTGAATTGGCGATAGTTCAAGCCAAAAGGTACAGCAGTTAAAAATGCCCAAGATGGGTCTTTACCAAAGAAATAGTAGGAAGCTGTGTGGCAGGCTTCAACGGTACCAGCTTGCACTGCGTCAAGCGCTTGGAACGCAGGAACAATTTCGCCAGCAGC
>JAYWIG010000086.1:0-4150 GCA_043789035.1 Betaproteobacteria bacterium | reverse complement strand
GGAACACATGCGTGGGCACCTGTAGCTTGCCTGCACCAGGCACCTGAACGGTTCTGTAACGTACTTGCATAATTTCTCCGCGTGGTCATGTAAAAGTTGGATTCTAAGCCTGATCTGCACTTAGTGGAATACTTATTAGCCAGAGTCGTCCGGTAACGAGGTTTCTTACAATATCTTGCTTAACAATCCATATCGTTACATACGAATTGCAACAATCTCGTCGATGCTAAGATTTATGAGTTAAGTATGCTGGCACATAATTTCAAAGAACTAAAAAATGACAATTCAACTCGGCTGCATTGCGGATGATTTCACCGGTGCAACAGATTTAGCGAACAATCTGGTTCGATCAGGTATGAAAACCGTTCAGATAATCGACACTCCCGATTCTGACCGACTAATTCAAGCCGACGCTGTTGTGATTGCCTTGAAATCGCGTACCACTCCCGTTAAGGAGGCTATTGCCGAATCGCTGAAAGCCTTGGTATGGCTGCAACGCCAAGGTGCTAGCCAAATTTATTTTAAGTACTGCTCGACCTTCGACAGTACCCCCGAAGGCAATATAGGCCCCGTGACAGAGGCACTGATGCAAGCGCTCAATACAAACTTCACGATTGCTACACCCGCCTTTCCTGACAACAAGCGCACAGTTTTTAAAGGCTACTTATTTGTAGGCGATGTTTTGCTCAATGAAAGTGGCATGCAAAACCATCCTCTTACCCCCATGACTGACGCAAACTTAGTTCGTGTGATGCAAGCCCAATGTCAACGCAAAGTTGGGCTAATCGACCATACCGTTGTTGCCAAAGGTAGCCAAGCTATCGCGACCAAGATTGATGAGCTTAAGGCCGAAGGAACACAAATCGCCATTGTCGATGCAACGTCAAACCAAGACTTAATCAACATGGGAGCGGCCTTTAAGAGCTTACCGTTGTTGACTGCTGGTTCTGGGGTAGCGATTGGCTTAGCGAATAACTTTGGTTTGAGTGCGAACCCGCAGGCCAGCGCCTTACCTGTACGCATGGGTTTACAGGCGATTATTTCAGGTAGTTGCTCTATTGCAACAAATGCCCAAGTGAAACATTTTATTGGCCAAGGCGGAGCGGCAATCGCCATCGACCCACTAGAGCTCGTAATATCTGAGCAAGTCATCGCTAAAACACTCGATTGGGCAAAAAAACAATACGCCGTGTCGGACAAACCCATCCTCATTTATTCGACTGGAGAGCCAAGTACCATCAAAGCGGTGCAAGCAAAAATTGGGGTTGCCAAAGCTGGTGCTCTTGTTGAAAACACACTAGCAACTATCGCCCAAGGTTTAATAGCAATTGGCGTAAAACAACTGATTGTTGCGGGCGGCGAAACCTCTGGGGCCTGTGTTAAAGCGCTAGGCGTGAAGGTATTACGCATTGGCGCTCAAATCGACCCTGGAGTACCTTGGTGTTTTACCGACACCGAGATTCATCTGGCTTTGAAATCGGGGAACTTTGGAACTGAAGATTTCTTTACGAAAAGCTTTACGGTAACGTTGTAAACTAAAAACAAAAACGATAAGGGAGACAAAAAAGCGGAAACAACTTTACCAAACAGCTTTAGCAGCAATTGCCATCGGTACCTCACTGTTTGCCTTACCTAGTTTTTCCCAGACCGCTAATACATTTCCGATTGCGGGAAAAGCGATTCGAATTGTCGTGCCGTTTCCAGCAGGCTCTGGGTCAGACATCAACGCTAGGGTGATTGCGAAGCAAATGTCCGAACTACTCAGCGGGCATACCGTAGTAGTCGACAATAAACCGGGCGCAGGCACCTTCATCGGCGCACAGGAAGTGGCCAGAGCACCGGCCGATGGCCATACGCTTTTGTACACCATTGTGATTACGCATACCCAAAACCCACACTTGTATAGCAAGCTACCGTACGACCCAGTGAAAGACTTCACACCACTTACCCAGGTGATGAAATCAGCGACGGTATTAATTGCACATCCGTCAGCACCGTTCAACAACATTGCCGAACTGGTGGCCTATTCAAAGGCTAACCCAGATAAATTAAGCTTTGCATCATTTTCTGCGGGTTCTACCTCTCATTTGAACGGCGAGCTGCTCATGCAGAAAGCGGGTATCAAAATGGTTCATGTGCCCTACAAAGGCACATCCGATGCCACCCGCGGTTTGGTGGGGGGCGAAGTGCAATTATATTTTGATGGCACTGCCACTGCAGTTCAAATGATTAAAGCGGGCATAGCCAAGGGCTTAGGCACAGCAACACCGACTCGCCTTTCCGTCATGCCCGACTTACCCACCATCTCCGAACAAGGTGTTGCAGGGCTTGATATCGTTGGTTGGCAGGGTTTGTTTGGGCCGGGTAATATGAATCCTGCGGTGGCCACACAAATAGTTGCGCTGCTGAAGAAAATTTCAACATCGCCAGAGATGCTCAAGATGATTGAGCAACAAGGTAACGAACCATCGGGTGCTTCAGGCGCCGAGTTTGCCAGTATAGTAAAAAGAGATTACGAACGATGGGGCGAAGTCATTCGCGCTGCCAAAGTAAAACTCGATTGAATTTGAAACGGGATAAACCATGAACGATTTAGTGATTCGCGGCGCAACCATTGTTGACGGCAGCGGCCAACCATCCTTCAGCGGCGACATCGGCATAAGCTCAGGCAAAATTTCTGAAATTGGCAAGGTAGGCACTTCAGCAAAGCGCGAGATTAATGCCAATGGCGCGATAGTTACGCCAGGTTGGGTTGACGTGCATACCCACTATGACGGTCAAGTCACCTGGGACCCTTACCTGAGCCCATCCACCAACCACGGCGTCACAACGGTAGTGATGGGTAATTGCGGCGTAGGTTTTGCGCCAGTTCGAGCAGATAAACGCGATTGGCTGATTAGCGTGATGGAAGGTGTCGAAGATATCCCCGGTACGGTGCTGGCAGAAGGTATCAATTGGCAATGGGAAAGTTTTCCTGAATATCTAGATGCACTTGAGAAAATGCCTAGGGCACTCGACGTTGGGGCACAGATTCCGCACTCGGCGCTACGCACTTTCGTGATGGGCGAGCGAGGTGTGACCCATGACGAAGCTACCCAAACTGATATCAAAGAAATGGTAAAGCTTGTTGATGAAGGCCTGCGAGCTGGCGCATTGGGGTTTTCAACCAGCCGCACCATGATTCATAAATACCAAACCCATAAATACCCTCCGGGTACATTCGCCTCGCACGACGAAATTATGGGTATCGCAAAAACTCTTGGTAAAGTCGGCCACGGCGTTTTTCAAATGACTGCCAACCATTACCAGATGGAAACCGAACTGCCTTGGCTAACCGAAGTTGCGAAGGCCAATAACTTGCCTGTTGCTTTTGCGTTAGTTCAAACCGATCAAACGGCAGACAATTGGAAACGCTTATTAGCGTCGCTTGATGAAACCCATGAAGCGGGTATCCCGCTCTACGGTGCAGTAGCTGGTCGGCCTGCCGGTATCTTGATGGCTTGGTTAGGCTCTACCCATCCATTTATGGCTCACCCAGTCTGGCAAAAAATTGCCACTTTGCCATGGCCTGAAAAGTTGGCGCAATTAAAAACACCCGAGGTAAGAGCACAACTTACCAGCATGGAATTTTTACAAAAAGCGGCGCAGTTCGATTCTCGCCTTGCTTACCTTACGCAAAGCTTCCACAAAATGTATGCGCTTGGCGTTTCACCAGAGTATGAACCAGCTCAAGAAAACAGCATCGCGTCGATTTCAGGCCGCGAGGGAAAATCGCCTCTCGATGTTGCCTATGACATGTTACTGAGCGAAGAAGGTAAAGGCATTATTTATTTCCCAAGCTTTAACTACGCCTACAACGATTTAAGCCAACTACATACGCAACTACAACATCCAAAAACAATGATGAGTTTGGCTGACGGCGGTGCACATTGCGGCTACATTTGCGACGTAAGCATGCCAACCTATATGTTGACGCACTGGGCGCGAGATAGAAAACGTGGCCCAACCCTGCCGATTGAATTAATGGTGAAGCGTCAAACTCAAGACACCGCACAAATTTACGGCATGAAGGATCGGGGAGTTCTAAAGCCTGGCTATTTAGCCGATATCAATATTATTGATTTCGACAATCTCAGCCTGCCCTCGCCCT
>JAYWIG010000085.1:0-4151 GCA_043789035.1 Betaproteobacteria bacterium | reverse complement strand
GTTGAGTCTTGAACGCCTTTGTCAATTAATGGCTTGACCGCTAACAACGCTCGCTCAGGTGCATTCATTTTTAAATAAGTGGCACCAAGCAAACGGTGACCTTGCAACGTGTTGGGCGCTCTTTCGACGATCATTCGAGCATAGCGCTCTGCTGACTCGTAGCTACCGAGGGCCAAGTAAATATTGCCAGCGAGAATGATTGAAGGCAGATACTCTGGCGCTCCTTTAAGCGAGGCAAGGGCATGGTCTCTTGCTTCTTCAAGCTTGCTCTGACGATAGCTCAAAAGAGCTCTTAGATAAGAAGTACCCGCACTATTAGGGCTTACTTTTTGTAGCTCAGCGATTTGATCTGCGGCCATTTTATAGTCTGCAGTGTCGATGAAAATTGCAGCTAACTTTGCCCGTACCAAAGGATCTGTTGGAACAAGCTGCGCAACTTTTATATAAATCGCCTTTGCGTTTTCGAGGTTTCCCGTAGCCAGTTCAATATCGCCCTTTTGAATATAAGCCTCAACGGAGTTAGGCTCTTGAGCAATTAATTTGTCTAGGTCTGCCAGTAAGGCTTGATCGTTGCCTTTGCCGATTTTCATAGAAATCAGCGTTGCTAGGAGTTGACTTTTGCCGGGATTTTCAATCAATGCGTCGTCAAGGAGTTTTTTGGCAGCATCCGGTTTGCCTAGGGCAATCTGTGCTTTTGCTACCAAGCTAGCCACAATTGCTTTGGTTGCCTTGTCGGTTACCGCTAAATTTTGGGAGTCTTCAACGATCTTTTGGTATGCGCCAAGCTGATACATTGATTGCAACAAAGGCACGACCAAATCATCTCTTTTTGCCCCAAGTTCAATAGCCCGTCTAAGTTCCTTTTCTGCCGATCGGAAATCACCTGTGTTGCTATAGACCTTACCTAATAAAGCGCGAGCCTCGACGTTATCGGCTTTTTGCAAAACATTTTTTAGTTGAATCTCAGCCGTTTTATTGTCTTGTTTTTCGATTGCGGCTTGCGCACTTTGGATTAGCTTTTCTGGCGAATCTCCCAAAGAACAGGCTGTAACCCCAATCGAAAGTATTGCGATTGCCAAAAGGGAATATCTTAGGTTCATTTGATGTGTTTTCATTTGTCTCAACGCAGTCCAAAGCGGTTAAGTAAATCGTAAAGAGTAGGGCGGCTAATGCCGAGTAAGTCTGCGGCCTTAGCTACGTTGCCATCAACTCTGGCCATAACCTTAATCACTGCGGAACGCTCTGCTTCATCCCGAACTTGCCGCAGGTTAAACATTTGGGCCTCTTCAATCGAAGTGATGCCTAGATCGTCGGCATTTACGGAATTGCCATCTGCCATGATAACTGCCCGTTTGATACAGTTTTCTAGTTCCCGAACATTGCCTGGCCATTTATGGTTGGAAATTGCATCGAGAGCATCTTCGCGCAACACCATTTTGTCGCGACCATTCTCTGCGGAAAAGCGCCTAAGAAATATATGCGATAGCAACAATGCATCGCCTTGCCGCTCTCTTAAAGACGGTATGTTAATCACCATTTCGCTTAGGCGATAAAACAAATCTTCTCGAAAGGCACCGGCAGCGATGAGATCTCTAAGGTTTCGGTGAGTTGCGCAAACAACGCGCACGTCAACGGCAATTTCCTCTCTGCCGCCTATGCGCTCTATGACTCGTTCTTGTAAAAAACGTAAAAGCTTAGACTGTAAAGGTAAGGGTAAATCACCAATTTCGTCTAGGAACAAGGTTCCGCCATGGGCCGTTTCAATTTTTCCTTGTGTTGTCTTGACGGCGCCTGTAAACGCACCGCGCTCGTACCCAAACAGTTCTGACTCAAGCAAATTCTCAGGAATTGCTGCGCAATTAATTGCAACAAATCGCTTTGCTTTTCTCTGAGATAGCTGGTGTAGACCCTTGGTGAGGACTTCTTTGCCCGTGCCACTTTCACCTAGAAAAAGTACTGTGGCATTAGTAGGCGCTAATTTCTCGATCTGGCGGCATACTTTAAGCATTCCCGGATCTCTAGTAACCAAACCGCCTAAGGGCTCACTGGTGGCCTGCGTTTGGAGCCTGCGGTTTTCCTCTTCTAAATCTGCGAGTCGAAACGCTCTTTCAATCACAATGCCTAGCGCATCGGCTTCAAAAGGTTTCGCAAAGAAATCGTAAGCACCCAAGGAAATTGCTTTAATCGCATTAGAACGATCATTTTGACCGGTCAGGGCAATAATTTTTGTGCTGGGAGCAATTGTTAAAAGCTCTGAGAGCGTTTTGAATCCCTCACTAGTTGTGTCCGGATCGGGTGGTAATCCTAAGTCGAGCGTGGCGACTTGCGGTTCGAACCGTCGGCATTGGTTGATTGCACTTTCCCTATCTTCGGCAAAAACAATGTTGTAGCGGTCGAATGACCACTTCATTTGCTTTTGTAAACCTAGATCATCTTCGATCATCAGAAGGGTGGGACGTTCGTCAGCCATCTTTACCTATTTATTGGTTAACTTGAGTTGGGGCGCCATGCTCAGTGCCGAGTGCCCCTGCTAATTTGATGTTCATCGCCAGTGGTAACGATATTGAGAACACAGTACCTTGGCCAATAACGCTTTCAACTTCTAGCTTACCTCCTAATTGCCCAACGTATTCTTTACTCTCAAACGTCCCAATACCCATTCCGTGCGCTTTAGTTGACTCAAAAGGTTTAAACAACTGATTGCGTAAAAAATGCTCTGACATACCAATTCCGGTATCAGATACGCGCAAAACAAGTTCTTGCCCAATCACATCAACATCAACGTTAATTTTGCCGCCCGCTTTGCATGCTTCGCAGGCATTTTGTATCAAATGGCCAATCACGCGGGCTAAACGGTCGGCGTGGGCTTTAATGTGTGCAGTAGAAGCATCGTTTCTATAAATGACAGTCGGTTTGATTGGTAAGCTTTTCTTCGATTCGATGGCATCTGCGATGACCATCGAAATTTCTATGATTCGCGCTTGTTCGATGGGATTCGTGCCCGCACGAAGTTGTAACAGTAAGCCTTGCATTCGCTGCATCACGTTCTCGACGGTTGCGAGCATGTCCGCTTGAAAATCCGGATTATGCTTGTGGCGTTCTGCATTCACTAAAAGCAAACTTAACTGGGCTACTAAGTTTTTTAGGTCATGAACGACAAATGCCGACATGCGATTAAATGACTCAAACTGACGAGATATGATGAGTTCCTCGACCGCTCCTTCCAATGCCAAGTAACTAGCGGTTTGCCGAGCTGCAGTTTTTAGAATGTCGCGAACTTCCCAGTTGATTTCCATTGGTGCAGTCGGTTTTTTCAGCGTGATAAACCCAATGAGTTCGTCACTTCGCATCAATGGGACGACTAGCCAATTGTTTGGATCGTCAGCAATAGGCTTAGGTACCCGCAATTGGCCGTACAAATCTTGGCGTTTTTCGATTTCGGGCAGTAGAACAATCCATTCTTTCGAGCGCATAAACTCGATAAAGTCGCTGTTCGCAGGGATGCTGTTTGCGCCGGCTATGACGTCTTCTGTGGCTGGCAATTGATTCACCATTTGATAATGATCTGCCTGATCGCGCATCCCCTTATCGCGCATCCAAATGGCACCTTCATGGCTTTCAACAAATTTCCCTAGGGCTAACAACGCCCTAGTTGGCAAAGGCTGTCGTTCAGGATTCGTCTGCCCTCCAGTCGTAGAGTTACTTTCACTAAGTGACTGTGTTAGCGCTAACCATTCCTCTCTATAGTCGTAGCGATAAGAGAAAAAATTCTTCGCTACAAAAACTCGAAGCCGAGCTCTAAGTTGTCCTGACAGCAAAAGCGTAAAAAGCGCAATAACACTTGTAAATATGACCAAAGCTTGGGCTATTTCACCCCACTGACCCCCGAAATAACGAACGTAATAACCGATCGTAGACATCAGGATTAAGAAAATGCCCGCGCTCATGAGTGTCGCTGAATGTAGGACCATTCGACGTGAAACCATGATGTCGATCTTCCAGCCCCGGTTCCGGACGGCTGAAATTGCGAGTAAAGGAACTAACAATGCGTTGGCGATCCCACGGGCCGTCATCCACGCGTAGTTAATCCGTTCAAAAAGTAGGGCCTCGGTATACAACACCATGTCATAGCTGAACATGGCCGCCAACCC
>JAYWIG010000084.1:0-62326 GCA_043789035.1 Betaproteobacteria bacterium | reverse complement strand
TCCTCACCCATTAATTGGATGAGGCCCGCAACTATCGTATAGGCGCCACCGCTCGAGGCAGGGTGAGCCATTTCTACTTCGCCTTTTAGCTTTGGGTCTGTCAAATCAGCCCAACACTTAGGTGCGGTAATTTTCTTCTTTTTAAGTAAATCTTCATTCCAACCAAATCCAATAGCACTGGTGTAAAAGCCGCCGACCATATTGGCAGAGCTTGCATATTGGCGTACTGACCAGGCGTGTAAATCGTTGATATACGCTGGGCGATAAGCATCAAGCAGTTTATCTTCGGCGGCTGCTAAAAAAGGTCCCCGGTACCACCCCACCAAAGATCGGTTTTGGGGTTATTGGCTTCGGCTTTAATTTGCGCAAGCGCTTCACCGGTCGCTTTGCGAGTTTGCATAACTTTAACGCCGGTTACCGCAGAAAACCCTCTTGCTGCAGCATCGCACCATTCTTGATTCGTCGAGCAAATGACATTGACCTGATTGGTTTGCACTTGAGCGAACGCCCAAGATGGTAGCAATGCAATGCAACTAAATACAAAGGCAGGAATGATTTTTACGGTTCTGAAATACATGCTCGCTGCTTTCTGGTGAAGTCTGAGTAAGGCAACTACTGCGCTAACGAATCAATAATCCATTTGCGAAACAATTCGATACTACGATTGTTTTGGCGGGTTGTTTTTTTTGACCAAAGTAAATAGTAAGCTCGCCCGGCAATAAGTGGTTTGTTGACCGCTATGACTAAACTCTGTTCTGCTAGCTCTGTTTCGATTAACGGTCGATTAGCCAGAGCGATACCTTGGCCCTGTATGGCTGCTTGATAGGCCAACATTTCGTGGCTAAAGAATGCGCCTTTTCTGTCGGGCACATTAGCCAATTCTTCAGTAGCTGTTTTTTCATGTGTACGTTGCCACTCTTGCCAAAGCTCTTTACTGCGGGCGAGGTTCACTTCGTGAAGTAGGCGTGCATCTGGCTGAATTAACCCCGCTTTGACATGCGCCTTTTTGTAGGCTGGGCTACAAACGGGCCACCATATTTCTTCAAAAAGTTTCTCCGCATTGATTTCAGAGGGCGGAGCAGGCAGTGCACGAATTGCTAAGTCGAATGCACCATCATCAAGATTAACTAAATCAACGGAGGCATCAATACTCACTTCGATGAGTGGATGTAGTTTGCTGAAGGCTGCAAGCCTAGGCACCATCCACCGTGCGGCTAAGGTTGGCACGGTTGTTAGCCGAACAATTTTTTCTTCTGGTCGAATCGCTTGTGCTGCCTGATTGAGCTGGCGCAATGCCTTCTGGCCCGCTGCAAAAAACTGTGTGCCTGCATCAGTTAGCGCAACACCCCGCACCTTGCGCTCGAACAGTTTTAACCCAAACCAATCCTCGAGTTGTTTTACTTGTTGGCTAATTGCGCCAGGCGTAATGTGCATGCTTAGCGCAGCATCTTTAAAGCTAAGGTGTTCCGCCGCAGCGCAAAAGGCACGAACGGCGGTTAACGGAATATTGGTGGTGGCCATAATTGAAACGATAGCATAAACGGCTTTTTTGCAATAGCAAACACAATAGTTTTACTAACCTATAAGTGGCAAATAATTCGTTTGTCGTTGTATTGCTGTGAACCGAAAATACAGCCATGAAATTTCTTCGGAGTGAGCCATGCAAGCGAGTTGGATTCAAAAAGTGCTGACCATGCCAAGCGGCAGTGCGTTTCGGTTGGGCAATGCCAAGGCCACGACGTTGAAAGTGCAAAGCGGCGTAGTGTGGATCACCGAAGAAGGCGTGGATGAAGATCATTTTTTGCACTCCGCTGAGCACTATACTGTGCGCGGCGATGGCCTGGTGATTATTAGTGCCGAGAGTGATGCCCGAATAGGTATAGCCGATCACTCGAAGCAAGTTGAGTCGATCGGGGCCTTTCTATACACATTGTTAAAAATTACTGGTAACGCTCAAACGAAACGTTCTTGGTAGCGCTGCGAAAAGATAGGTGCCACCCCAGTATTGGGTAGGCGCTTCACGCCAATAGCGTTTGTCCAATACGTTGTCGATACCAGCACGCCAAACTAGTACGCTGCTTGCCGCTTTTTGGGTGTAAGTCACAGCAGTATCAAACTGATATCCAGCAGGTAATGAAACGGAGTTATCTCGGGTGACTGGTTTGCTTGAGAAATACGTGAAGCTGTTTCGCCACTGCATATTTGGGGCTAGCTGCCATGCTGCTCCAGCAGACATTGAAAATGGTGCAACATTTGTCGTACGTTTGTCGGTGTAAAGACCATTGGCATCTTTCACTTGTCGCGCATCGAGGAAACTAGCTTGCACATAGCCACTCCAGTCTCTTGCAATCGCACCTGAAAACCCAAGTTCTAAACCTTGATGTTTTGCGAGGCGCGTACCTGCGATTCTGGTAGGCAAGGTATCTCCGGCTAGAGTTACATCGTCCGCGAATGGTTTTTCAATTGAGAACAAGGTTGCCGTAAACAATCCGTTCAGATTTGATTCGGAGCGAATTGCTTGCTTGAAACCTAACTCGATTTGTTTCGATTTCAGCACAGGTAGCGTTTGCCCAGCATTCTTGAAGAGTGAAGGGCGATTAGGTACCACTTCCGGTTCGATGCCTTGGCCTGTTGACGCGTACACATAGCCACCTTGCCAAGGTTTGTAGCCGATGGCTAACCAAGGCGTTGTAAAGCTTTGATTAATGGCGACTGCTCTAGAACCATCGGTGCGAACGCTATTGCTCTCATAACTACTATGCTTCAAGCCCCACCACATCGACCATGCGTTGCCGATTTGCATTGCATCGGTAATTGACACTTCTTTCATGCGCCAATTCAGCAAGGTATTTTTATCGCCCTTAGTGGCATCCGCTGGTAAAGGTGTTGGGGCAAATGCGTTGATTGTTCCTACATAGTTGTAGGCCTGCGTAGGCTCATAACTTTCGCTATAACCCGTCGTGCGAATACCGAAATTTAACTCATGCTTGACTGCACCGGTTTGCACATCACCTTTAAGGTAAGCGTCGACTGTATTCAGTTTTCGTTTTTCGTTCTCGCTGCGGTAATCATAGATATCTACATCGCCATTGGCGCAAAGCCCTGGATATACCGCACCACAGCCGTCGGGGAATGCAAGTCTGTCGTTCGTCTGAATTCGCTGCGCAGTTGCTCGAATGCCTACTTTCCAAAGCGTTGAGATCGGTTGCTCGTAGCGTATAGAAGCGATAGTCGCTTTGCTCTCAAAGGGTTGCGACCATGGCTGTGAGTTTAGGTTCAAGCGAGGACTAGGTACTCTAGGAAGCGTATCAGCGACTCCAGTATTGTTTGCGTCGAGCAAGCCGTAACCGGGTACGCTAATCTGTTTTACCCGGCTATGTTCAAACTCCCATTCCACCACACCTTGGTTGGGTAGGCGGTAGTCGAAGAAACCGCTGACGAATTGTCTATCACCTTTGGCGCTATCGGCTGCGGGCTTACGTTCTGTGGCGCTGGCATTCAATCGATAGCCAAAGCTCTTGTCATCGCTTCTTCCACCGGTATCGCCCGCCAGTGAAAACGTACCACGTTCTGAGAGTTGTAAACCAAGGCTGGTAAATGCCGTTGCAGTTGGGCGCTTAAGCACATAGTTGACTAAGCCACCAGGCGCGCTGACCCCGCTTTGCAATCCTGAAGTTCCCTTTAAAACTTCAATACGTTCTTTGTTTTCTAGAGCGAGCGGTGAATGATTTGAAATCGGCATTCCGTCACGCCGATAGTTAAACATATTGTTTAACAGAAACCCCCGTATCGATAAGCTTTCGATGTAACCGGTAGTATTGTAGGAATCGCTCACTGAGGGCTCGGTGCGTAGCGCTGACGACAAACTAGTGGCACCACTAGTTTTGAGTTGTTCAGCCGTGATTACGCCAATCGAAATAGGTGTTTCGGCGATAGGTGCATCGCTGATACCTGAGACGGATGATTGAGCCGAAGCTGATGGTAGGCGCTGCCCAGTTACGGTGATGGTTTGTACATCACTTTGCCCACGAAATTGGGCTACCGCGCTAGGTGAAAATGAGCCGATCGTAGCAATTGAAATCGCTAAGATAGACAAAGAAAAACAAGGTGAAGATTGGTGCTGTGTAGATTGGTGCTTCATAAACGCTCTCAGTAAAAAAACCAAAGCGTTGAGCAACTCGACGCTTCCCTGCGCAAGCATTAACTTGATCAGGTACTAAGGGTTTTTCTCACCCGTTTCAGCTTTTACTGAAACCCACTGTGAATTCACAGTGAGATTTATGCGGGACCCCTAGCGTAGGGATGGAATTATAGCGCTGATTGCGCCTTTAGTTCTTTGCTCACCTACATCACTAATCTCAAGCCATGGGTGGGAGCTACTTTCAAGCCAGTGTTTTATCCGATGATGAAAGCGTTGTTGCGCCTGTGGGCTTTCTCGAAAAATACCGTCGCTCTGCCAACCTATATTGGGGGTTAAAAGTAAGCTCAGATCATAGTTTTTGTGGAACTCATCCGCCTCTGAATAAAGGCTTAGGTCGGAAAAATAAAGCTCACTATAAATTGCAATTGTGATTGGCGCGCAGTCGCTTAAGGTAAGTCTGCATTGATCTGATTGGTGGTCTTTATCATCGAAATCCTCAAGTACCGCTTGTTCTCTCATGATGCTAAATTGCTCATCGATTCGAGGTACGCGATTATTTTGAATGCAGAACTCTCGCAAGGCTTCAGGCGCAATTTTCGTATCGATTTGAAAACTTGCCATAGATTGTTTTAACTCGTTACAAAGCGTGGTTTTACCGACGCACTCAGCCCCAAGTATTGCAACACGAATAATCTTCATTGATGATATTTAACTAGGTTTCGATTGCTTTTTCCAGCTCTTTGCTCCGGCTATTGCAAGCCCTGAGAATACGCAATAAAGCAAACTGGTCGGTAATAAATTACTGTAATAAAATAGTGCGACTGACACCACGTTGACGATGAACCATATGTGCCAGGTTTGTTGAAAATAGCGCAGCATTAACCATTGCGCGAGTATGCTTCCGGCCGTCGTAAATGCGTCAAAGTAAGCGGTGTTGCCTTCTCCGGCTTTTGTCAGTGTAAAACCAATAATCATGGTTGCTACAGCCCAAGTTACAAGCGCAAGGCTGGCTTGTCGAATATCAAGGTATCGAATTTTCGCTGCGTTTTCAGTAGTAGCAGTGGCCCATAGCCACCAAGCACACAACGCAACAGCGACAAAATAAACTTGCAGCATGGTTAAGCCAAATAGTTTTTGGTGAAAAAACACAATTCCATAGCCCAAGCCGCTAACCGCTTGGGCTATCCAACCCCAGCGCTTTAATTTGAGGTTGCCGATTACGCTCAAAAGGCCAACGCTCGCCGATAGCCACTCCACAGCAATGATGACGTTAATTGGGCCGATGAATGGTAGAACTAGCAAACTGGATGGCATGGAGAAGTTTTGGCTTGTACGATGAACGGTAGCGAAAAAGTATGGGATTTTGTTAAAAACGCCGATGAGTGGTCGACGAAACAGAATAAACGTCCAGATTGTGCTTTAGTTGGCTAATGAGCGGCCGGCAATGCCAACTTTGTCACATATGAACGGCAGGTGGCTTTTTAGACTGCCGACATGCTTACAAAACACACTACTTCATTTCTTGTTTCTTCAGTTTTTGTCCTCAGTGCCTGCGGTGGCGATGGTGGAGAAAGTGGGGCCAGTACATCATCTCAGCTCGCTAGTGTACAAGCAGAGTCGGCAGTTAGTACGACCTTGAAGACCGATCCAACTTGTACGATCCAGTACGCTGTTAATGACAGTCCAGAATTAAGCGGCCCAGACCCACTGCTCGACAGGCAGTGGCACTTGAAAAATACTGGCCAAAAAGGCGGCAAGCTAGGCGAAGATATTAATGTTGAAGGTGCTTGGAAAGTATCGTTGGGAGAGGGGGTTCGTATTGCCCTTGTTGATGACGCGCTTGAAACAGTTCATGGTGATTTGAAATCAAACGTGGTTGTTGGCGCAAGTTATAACTATCGCCCTGCTATCAAAGGTTCGGCGTTCCCTTTGCCCTGCAATAAAGACGAAGGCCACGGTACCTCAGTTGCTGGCATTATTGCTTCACGTGCCGCAAATGCGTTTGGTACTTCAGGCATCGCTCCAAAAGCGCAGCTCGTGGGATACAACGCTCTTTCGCTGGACCTAACTGCCGATATTGCAGACGCATTGAACCGTGACCTTGCAAATAATATGATTTACCACAACAGCTGGGGCTCTCCAGATAACGGCGAAATCAACGAATCGGAAACTGAATTTAATCAAGCGATCACGCGCGGCATTCGTGAGGGACGTAAAGGCAAAGGCGCGATTTACGTGTTTCCTGCTGGCAACGGTGGCTGCTACACGATCGTCGGCAGTGCTGGCTGCCAGCGCGACAACTCCAATTTCGATGGGTATGTAAACAAGTTAGGTGTAATTGCTGTCAGTGCTGTCGACCAGTTTGGTCGAAGCCCTTGGTATGCGGAAAATGGTGCAAATATCCTGGTAAGTGCCCCGGCTGGCGATAGCACTGCGGGTATTACAACAACTGCAATTGGCAATCGTTTTCGGGAAGATTTTGCGGGAACGTCGGCGTCCGCTCCAATGGTTTCAGGCGCGATTGCATTAATGTTAAGTGCTAACCCTCAGTTAAGTTGGCGGGATGTACAGATAATTTTGGCAAAAAGCGCTCGCAAGAACGATGCAAACGATTTGAGTTGGGTTGGCAGTTTCAGTCACAAATACGGTTTTGGTGTTGTAGATGCAAACGCAGCGGTTCAAATGGCCAAAAACTGGTTATCTGTTGGTGGAATGTCTGATATAAAGACTTGCACGCAAAGTATTAAGGCTGCGAACGCGAGTATCCCCGATGGTGGCCAAGCAATCGGTAGTGCAATTTCGCTTGCAGGATGTGGAATTTCTAAAGTTGAGCACGTGTCTGTCACGATTAACGCAACGCACGAATACAGTGGGGACTTGGAAGTAATCCTATATAGTCCAAATGGCACGTCCAGCGTGCTGGCTACCCCTAGGAAATGTGGAATCACAGATCGAAAAAGCAACACTTGCGGCGATTTCACTGGCTGGCAATTTGGCTCTGTTCGTCATATGGACGAGGCAGCAGGCGGAAATTGGCAGCTGTTTGTGAGAGATACTGAAAGTGGTAAGGTCGGAACTTTACAGGGTTGGGCAATCACCATCTACGGTCGTTGAAACAAAGTACAGACTTAGGGGCGTTATACTTATAGGTTGGGTTTGCCGTATCCGATGTGGTGAGCCAGTATAGTCACTTTTATAAGGTTTATTTCGATGTCCACTCCCCAAGCCCCCGCTGTTGACGGTTCAAGCCCAAAAACGCAAACATTTTCTGGCCCGCCACCGATGGTGATCGACACGACGAAGACATATACCGCCACGATGGATACGTCGATGGGCAGTTTAACGATTGAGTTGTACGCTGCAACGGCACCAAAAACAGTAAATAACTTCGTTTTCTTAGCGCGATATCACTATTATGACTCGGTGATATTTCATCGCATTATCAAAGGTTTTGTGTGCCAAGGTGGCGACCCTACAGGTACTGGCCGTGGAGGCCCTGGTTATAAGTTTGAAGATGAATTGCCAAAACCTGGCCAATATGAATTGGGTTCTGTTGCCATGGCAAATGCCGGCCCGAATACCAATGGAAGCCAGTTTTTCTTGATTTCTGGTCGTAGCGGTATGCAGCTACCACCGGCATACGGTTTGTTCGGCAAGATCACCAATGGCTTAGAAATTCTCGATGCGATGGAAAAGGTGCCTACGGGTCCGGGAGATAGACCAATCACTGATCTAGTAATTAAGTCAGTGACTATTGTAGAAAGCTGATGCAGAAAACTGATTTTTTATATCTCGATAAAAAGGGGCTAGGGCCCCTTTTTTTATTTACTCATCGCGAATCGTATTGCGCAAAATGCCAATTGCATCGACTTCGATTTCAACTACGTCACCTGGTTTCATAAAGACTTGCGGTGTACGCTTGTTACCAACACCGCCAGGGGTGCCAGTCACAATTACATCACCAGGCGAGAGGGGTGTGAACGTCGAGATATAGGCGATTTGGCTTGGAATGCTATGAATCATCATGTCGGTTGTAGCGCGCTGCAACTCGGTTCCATTGAGACGAGTGATAAGGGTCATTTTCTGATCGGCTTTAATCTCGTCGCTAGTCACCATCCACGGGCCGAAGGCACCGCTATGCCACCAGTTTTTACCCGCAATCCATTGGGTGGTGAAGTTTTGCCAATCGCGGATGCTGCCTTCGTTATAACAACTATAACCAACGATGTGATCCCATGCATCAGCCTCGTTAATGCGGCGACCTCCTTTTCCGATCACGATGGCGATTTCGCCCTCATAGTCGAAACGATGTGATTCTGGAGGTCGAACTAAGGCTTGACCGTGACCAATTTGCGAGTCGGCAAAACGAGTGAAAATCGCTGGCTTCTCGGTGAGATCGCGCCCTGTTTCTTTGACATGATCTGCATAGTTCAAACCGACACAGAAAATTTTTCCTGGGTTGGGCACTGGAGGTAACAAGCTTACGTCGGAGAGCTTGAGGGAGAAATTTCCCGATGTCGCCGCATCTGCCGCAGCGCCCATCAAGTTTTTTTCGATAAGTGTTTTGATATCTACTGCTTGGCTGCCAAGAACGGGGGCCAAGTCAAGGATCGAATCGCCTTCGACGATTCCGTAACTTTGTTTGTTTTGATAGATAAAGCTAATTAGTTTCATGGGCGGCTATTTTTGAAATTACTAAGAAGACCAGAGACTACCTGAAGGGCTTGGCGCGTTGAATATAGAGTAAATTCAGCGACTTGAAAGTCCCAGTTATTGGGATGCTTTATGAATTAACGTTCAATCGATTGGACCTAAACCAATAATCGCTAACTCAAACAATCGAACGCGCAGCCATCAACTTTGCTGGTTCAACTTGCTGTTAACCCTTAAGCGCCCACTCTAGCGCCATGCAGGCTCGCTCGCCTGCGGCGACTTGAATTTTTGGAAGCAAGGCTAATAGTTCGTCGTAACCTTTAGCACTTTCAACTGCCATATTGAGACGAAAACCTTTGAATCCTAGGCTGGCCGTAATCATGGTCGCTAGTGGCTTTGCGTCCCTGTAGCGTTCTTGCGGTGTTCGTGTTCCAGATGCCGCTGATCCTGCGGGCTGATCAGGAGCAGGAACAAGTGTCGAAAAGCCAATCTGTGTAGTTTTAGGATTGGGTGCGTCCAGATCAACTCGAATACCTTCAGAGCCTGATTGACCGCTAATAAACCCCTGCTGAACTAGGTAATCGATATCGCTCTGGGTGACACCAAGCTTTCCAGTAATCGAGAGAATCTGCTCGTCAGTCTTCGTTCCATCAAACAAGATAAAGGCAGGCCGCAGTCTTGCCGCGATCTGGCCTGATCTAGTTTTGAAGGCTTCAAGCCCGGTATCTGTTTTCGTGTGTGGCATGCGTAAAGGTTAGCGTTCAATCGGGCTAATCTGAATAACTTGGCTTACGAACGGCCGCTCAATGCTGGATCAGCGGAGGTTTTTATAGATATTGGTGTTGCTGCGCCGACCAATTATGAAATTAGGAGCATCTGGCAATGCAGGTAGCATTGTGAAAATTTTCAATCTCACTGCAAAGAAAGCGCCCAATGACCAGCCCAAACCCTATGTACTCAATGTCTATACCCCTTTTTAAGCAAATGCTTGGTGGCCTAAGCAGTGTTTTGCAAAAAGCGGAAGCTCACGCTAATGATAAGAAGCTTGATCACAACGCTTTGCTTCAAGCTCGCCTATTTCCCGATATGTTTCCGTTGCTGCGTCAAGTGCAAGTAGCGACTGATTTTGCTAAAGGCGTCGCCGCACGCTTAGCGAGAATTGAAGCACCTAAGACTGAAGATAGCGATGTGAGCTTCGCCGACTTGCAAGCCCGCATTGTTTCTACCTTAAACTTCATTGAATCAATCGATGCTGTGAAGTTCGACGGTGCAGAGGTGCGGGAAATCGTCACCCAAGCCGGTACACCCAAAGAGAAGCGCTTTACCGGCCATTCGTATTTGGTAAACTACGGCCTGCCTCATTTCTTCTTCCATGTCACCACTGCTTATTCCATCTTGCGCCACAATGGTGTTGAAGTAGGCAAGAAAGACTACATTGGCAGTTATTAATTTTTAAACTGCGGTGGCCGCTTTTCAATGAAAGCAGTGACCGCTTCTTTGTGGTCGCTGGTTTTGTGAGCAATCGCTTGATAGCCAGCCGACAGTTCAAGCAGCGACTCTAGGCTACTGCGCTCACCTTCTCTCAAAAGACGTTTAGTCATTCTTAAAACCGCGCCTGGATTCGCGGCGATTTTTCTGGCTAAAGTCAGCGCTGTTTCCATCAGCGCATCGGCCGCTACTACTTTTGAGACTAGGCCGCAGGCAAGCGCCTCTTGTGCACTGAGTGCTTCACCGGTAAAGGCCATCTCAGACGCTTTCGACATGCCGACCGCGCGCGGCAGTAACCAAGCACCGCCATCGCCCGGAACAATGCCTACACGCACAAAACTTTCCGCGAACGTAGCTTTCTCCGATGCGATACGAACATCACACATGCAAGTGAGGTCAAGGCCCGCGCCGATAGCTGGTCCATTGATTGCGGCAATGACTGGTACGTCGAGATTAAACAGCGCTTTTGGAATACGTTGAATGCCATTGCGATATTCTTCACGAATGAGCTCCGGAGAAATATCTTGTACAAAAAAGCGTTGCATGTCCTTCACGTTGCCGCCTGAGCTAAACACTGGGCCTTCACCGGTGATGATGACGCAACGAATGGACGTGTCGAGCCGAATCGCATCGCACGCCTGCACAAATTCTTCAACAGCTGTGTTACCAGTGAGTGCATTTCGAGTGTCTGGCTGGTTCATCGTTAGAGTAACGATTGCGCCTTCGCGGGTAGTTTTTAGAAATGTTGTCATAAGCTTGTCTTTTAATGAATATCTGTGGTACTTCGAATAAGGTCGAGAGCCATACCTTGTTGGTTAATTAGCGCTTGGCCCAGTACGCTGTGCCAATAAGACTCCGCCCCTGCTGCTTGCCGCCATAGATGTAAGCGGCGTGTCAGTAATTGCAAATCGAATTCCGCCGTAAAACCTATCGCACCATGAATTGAGTGACTTAAAGCGGCAACTTCAAGCGCCGCTTCGCTTGTACGAGCTTTGGCAACCGCAACACGGTGCAAGTCTGGTGTAGCGTTCGCGCAGTGGCTACCAATTTGGGCGGCCATGCGCGCTGCAAACACATGTTCTGCCATCACGCTCAGTTGATGCTGAATGGCTTGAAATTTTCCGATTGGCTTGCCGAACTGTTGCCTGTCGTTGGCAAATTGAAGTGTTCGATCAAAGACGGCCAGCAAAGCACCAGCGAGTTGACTGGCATAGACGCAGGCTTGATGGCATCGGATATCTAATGCTGGCAGGCGAGGGTGCTCGGAAACAAACGTGCTTGACCAAGTCAGATTGGCATCAAGTGGAAATGCCGCAGAACTTTGGGTGGCTTGATCCCTCGGTAGCAACAAAGTCAAACTATCTGCGCTTTGAATACAGACCAACACCCAATCTGCCACACGACCGCTGGTAACGTTGTGGCAATTTAATTCACCATTGTCTGAAATCGTACCAATTGCAAAAGTAATGCTTCCGGTAGGCACCACTATTTTTTGACTATCAAGCCATGCTCTTAATAGCGTTGTTTCTGCTAAAGGCAAAGGTAATGCGTATTGGCCGCAGAGCATAAATAAGGGGAAGGTATCGCTTAAGCTTAAGCCCGCGCCCCCGTTTGACTCGATACGAAGTGCATCGGAAAAGCCAGAGTTCTCAATAGTGTCCCAAAGCAAATCTTTGTCGGCTGATTTTGCGTTTGCTTCGATTGCCCTAACAACTGTCGGTGTGCATTTGTCTTGTAATAGTGCTTTTAGTGCATCTGTAAAAGTAGTGTCTTGCATTACCGCAGCCCCAAACCGCGGGCAATCATGCCTCGCAAAATATCTCGCGTTCCACCCCGCAAAGAGTAGGAGGGTGCTACTTGGCTCACATAGTTCAGTGTTTGTAAAAGTTCGGCCGGAGGCACTGCATTTGTTCTAGAAAACAAATCGTCTGCTATCGCAGCGGCAATGTATTGCTCAACCCCAGTGCCTAAGTCTTTTACTAAGGCAGCTTCTACCACTGGGCTTTCACCTTGCACTAATTTCTCGGTTACCGCTAGGCACATTGCTCTTAAGGGTGCTAATTGGCTGATGATCTTCCCGGCCAAGCGTGTTGATTCAGGTGTGCTTCCTTGCGGTGTACGGATATAGTTTAACCATTCATCAAATAAAACAATGCTGGAGAAAATACGCTCTGGCCCGCTTCGCTCAAACGCGAGTTCGGCAGTAACTTGCTCCCAGCCTTTTCCTTCGGCACCAATTAACGAGTCGTCTTTCAATTCAACATTCTCGAAAAATACCTCGCAAAAATGCCGGTCACCTGAAAGGTCAGGAATCGGCTTCACGGTAACGCCAGGCAGTGATAAGTCAATAATTACTTGCGATAAGCCTTTTTGTCTATCGTCGCTGACGCCTGAGGTGCGTACGAGGGCAATCATGTACTGGCATGCACTGGCGTTGGTCGTCCAAATCTTTTGCCCATTGAGTAACCAGCCTACGCTTTTCTTTTCCGCTTTAGTGCGAATGCTCGCTAAATCAGAGCCTGAATTTGGTTCACTCATGCCGATACAAAAAAAGGCTTCACCTTTGCAGATCGCTGGAATATAAAGCTGGCGTTGCGCCTCTGTACCGTACTTCAAAATAAGCGGGCCACTTTGCCTATCGGCTATCCAATGCGAGCCCACAGGGGCACCAAAATTCAAAAACTCTTCGACTAATACATAGCGTGCAAAGGCGCTTTTACCGCCGCCGCCATATTCTTTTGGAAGGGTAATGCCAAGCCAACCTTTTTTAGCTAATGCTTTGCTAAATTCGGTGCTGTAACCCGCCCAAGAACGCGCTCGAATGTGCGCGGGTATTGAACGCATTGCATCGGTAAGAAATTCACGAACGGGTTGCCGTAGCGCCTCGTCCTCGCTCGGTATGGAGGTTAGTGATAATGAGCTAAGCGCTGTCATGTGATGACCTTAGTCGCGCGTAGTTCAGCAATCTTTTCTGGTGAGAGTGCGAGCATGTTGGCGAGTACTGATTCAGTGTGTTGGCCTAACTGAGGCGGGGGTAATCGATACTCCACTGGCGTGTCTGAAAGCTTGATTGGGCTAGCTACCAATGGAATTTCACCCGCTGGGTGTTGCATGGTAATTTTAGTACCCCGCGCAATCACTTGTGCGTCGGCAAATACATCGGCCATGGTGTTGATAGGGCCGCAAGGAACACCTTTGGTCTCGAATAGCGCAATCCAATCACGAGTGGCTTTTGTCACGGTCACTTGCCGCATTAATCGAATGAGTTCGACTCGATTGAGAACCCTTGCGGCATTGCCCGCAAAGCGCACATCGCTTGCCCATTGTGGCTCGCCAACTGCATGACAAAATTTGCTGAACTGATTGTCGTTGCCGATCGCCAAAATCATATAGCCATCAGATGTTGGAAAGTCTTGATACGGCACGGTGTTTGGATGAGCGTTACCCATACGCGTTGGCACATTACCTGTGTAAAGATAATTCATACTTTGATTGCAGGTAGTCGCAATGCCAACATCCAATAGCGCTAAATCTATGTGTTGGCCTCTGCCGGTTTTCTCCCGCGCGGCCAGTGCTGCCAGTATTGCTGTGCTGGCATAAAGGCCAGACATGATGTCGGTCAGTGCTACGCCCACCTTCATCGGGCCTGCGCCGGGTGAGCCATCGGGTTGGCCAGTCACACTCATTAAGCCTCCCATACCTTGAATCAAAAAATCATAGCCAGCTCTTGGGGCATATGGGCCGGTTTGGCCAAAGCCAGTGATGGAGCAATATATAAGACGCGGATTCAAGGCGATAAGCGATTCATAATCGAGGCCAAATTGCCTTAGCCCGCCGACCTTAAAGTTTTCGATTACTATGTCACATCGCTTAGCCAAATCACGCACCAGCGCCTGGCCCTCGGGCTTGGTGAAATCAACTGTCACCGATTTCTTATTGCGATTCGTGCAAAGAAAGTAGCCGGAGTCATTCGTCGAATTACCCTTCTCATCTTTTAAAAATGGTGGCCCCCAAATTCGCGTGTCATCACCTACTTCGGGGCGCTCGATTTTGATAACTTCTGCCCCTAAGTCCCCCAGTGTTTGTGCCGCCCATGGCCCTGCCAGCACGCGAGATAAATCGAGTACCCGAATATGCGATAACGCGCCAGTTTGCGACATTACTGCTGCTCCACTTTTGCCTTCGCGGCAATACGTTTCCAAAGTTGAATTTCCGCAGCTTGAAATGCTCGCATTTCGTCAGGGCCACCCTTCATGACTTCGGCGCCAAGCTTTTCGTAAAACTCTTTTGTTTCGGTCATGGTTTCTATTTTGGTGAAAAGCGCTGCAAGCTTTTCGGTTTCAGATTTCGGCGTTTTGGCGTGAACGGCCGCTGCTACCCAGATGTAGGCAGTGAAGTCAGGCAAACCGGATTGCGCAGCGGTGGGTACTTCAGGTATTGATGCAATACGCTTGTCAGAGGCTACAGCAAGTGCTTTGATTTTTCCTGCTTTGTACAATTCGCTTGCACCAGTAATGTCGACGAACGAAAAGTGAATCGTGTTCGATGCAATCGCCGAGATTGCATCCGACGCGCCTTTGTAGGGCACGTGATGCGTTTGCACTTTGGCAACGTCGTTAAACAGCTCAGCCATTAGTTGATAGCCTGCAGAGCCAGCACCGTAGTCGAGTTTGTCGGGTTGCGCTTTCGCGGCTGCAATTAAGTCAGTGGTGGTTTTAAATGGTGAGTTTGCAGGGACGATCAAAAGGGCAGGCGCTCGCATTAACATCGACAGCGGAGAAAAATCGGCGACTGGGTCGTAGGGCAGTTGTTTAAACAAAGCAACATTCACCGCTAGCGTGGAATTGCTACCGATAAATACAGTGTATCCATCCGGCGGAGCCGTCAGCACCGCTTTAACGGCGATAAAGCCATTTGCTCCGGCTCGGTTCTCGACCACTACAGGCTGCCCGGTTAACTCAGAGAATTTCTTTCCAAAGTAGCGAGCAGATGTATCAGTTCCGCTACCTGGTGGAAATGGCACGATGAACTTAATTGGTTTGGTGGGAAAATCTTGAGCGCGTGCAGCCGATAGCGGTAACAGCGAAGAAATAGTGGCGATTGCAATAAGTGTGATGTTTCGAAACATGCTGGTTGAGTTCTTCATTTTCCTGCCAATAGACGTGTTGCTGTATAGCTCATGATGAGCGTTTTGTGTTGATTGAATACTGAAATGTCTGACACCACGACGGCGCGATTTTTTGTTGATGTTGGTTTAATGCCCGTCACAACAATTTCCGCATGAATCGTGTCGCCAACCAAGGTAGGAGCATGAATTTTCTGCACTAACTCGAGCATGGCTAAGCCTGTGCCTTGAATCATGGATTGCAATATAAAACCTTCAATCAGTGTATAGGTTAATGCGCCCGGTACCGGCCGACCTTTAATCGCACCGTCGCTATAACCGTCTTCAATAAAAATGGCCTCTAACATCCCAGTGCATGAGATAAAGTTCACCAGATCGGTTTCGGTAACCGTTCTTGCAAAGGTTTGAAATCGTTGGCCTACTGTAAGCTCTTGCCAGAACAAGCCTTGGCCTAGTTTTGTGGTGCTCGGGCTTGTAATTTGAGGTGACATAAAACGATCAGTTTTTCGTGGTGGATGTTTATATTATCTTCCGGCGAATATTAACTGATGCTTCGATAGCGAAGTATTTATTAAAGACCAAATTCGGTGGAGGCCTTTAGTGGTGAAATTTCTATTATTTAGAAAATTGGCGATGCTTAAAACAGCGCTTGTGCTTGTTTGTCTCGGCATAGCAAGCGTTACCCCTTGTGGGGCACAGGACTACCCAACAAAGCCAATACGAATTATTGTTCCATTGCCACCAGGCGGCTCGAACGATGTACTGGCAAGGCTGTTAGCTCAAAAGCTGACAGAATCTCTTGGGCAGCCAGTGGTTGTTGAAAACAAGCCCGGTGCTGCCGGTAATATCGCGACCGATTTCGTCGCCAAGTCTGCCCCAGATGGCTACACCATTGCGGTGGCCCCAAACCAAACTGTTGCGGTGAATCCAGTTTTGTATTCCAAGCTGCCTTTTGATGTGGTGAAGGATTTAGAAGGCATCACCATGCTGGGTAGGGTACCTATGGTGTTAGTGGTTTCACCCAAGGTTGCAGCAAATTCAGTGCAAGAATTGATTGCATTGACTAAATCTGTGCCAGATAAGCTTACTTATGCCTCTGCAGGTTCAGGAAGCCCGCAGCATATGGCTGCAGAGGTATTCAAATCTATGACAAGCACGCGAATTACTCACGTAGCCTACAAAGGTTCGGTACCAGCCTTGGTCGACGTACTTGGCGGTGTGGTCGATGTGATGTTTTGCCCGTTGAATTCCGCTTTGCCGCATATTCGTAGTGGCAAGTTGCGCGCTCTAGGAAGCACAGGCACCCAAAGGCTTTCCTTATTGCCAAATGTACCAACAGTGGGCGAGGCGGTGAGTAATTATGAGAGCGATATCTGGATAGGTATGGTGCTACCTGCGAAAACTCCCGCAGCAATCGTGACTAAGCTTAATTCCGAATTGCGCAAAGCGTTAGCGTTGCCCGAAGTACGAGAAAAGCTTGCGGAGCAGGGGATTTACGCAGAGAGCAGCACGGCCGCTGAATTTACCAAGTTGATTGCGAGTGATCAAAAGCGTTGGGCTGCGGTTATTAAGTCTGCCAATATTCAACCCGATTAAAAGTATAGTTTCCCGGAAAATCAATGAGCCTGCCTTCTTCAAACATATCGATACGCAGAGATATCCCAGCTGCATCTAACCCTGATGAAACTATTTGGGGCAGCGATATCATCGCAGAGATGCTTCGTGCGCTTGATGTGCCCTATGTATTGTTGAACCCAGGTGCCAGTTTTCGCGGCCTGCATGACAGCATCGTTAACCATCTCGGGAACGAGAGCCCACAAATGGTGGTGGTACTGCATGAAGAGCATGCGGTGGCGATTGCTCATGGCTATGCCAAAGTGACTGGTAAACCCTTGATTGCAATTTTGCATAGTAATGTTGGTTTGATGCATGGTTCGATGGCGATATTCGATGCCTTTGTTGATCGTATGCCGGTAATTGTTCTTGGTGCTACAGGCCCTGTAGATGCGAACCAGCGCAGGCCTTGGATTGATTGGATTCATACCTCACAAGATCAAGCTGCTTTGGTACGTAATTTTATTAAGTGGGATGCGCAACCTGCGTCTATTCCGTCGGCGCAAGAGGCTTTATTGAGAGGGCGACAAATCGCAACGACTGCGCCGCAAGGCCCTGTCTATATTTGCTTCGATACAGCTTTACAAGAATCAAAGTTGGCCAAGAAGCCGGCGCAACCAGATGCCTCTCGCTATCTAGCACCGCAACCCTCTAGGCCGTCTGATGAGTTGCTGGAACAAGCTATCGCCATGTTATCGAACGCCGAGCGGCCGGTGATCTTAATGGGTAGGGTTAATCGCGATGAAAAGGCTTGGGCTGAGCGTGTGGCGTTGGCCGAAACGCTTAATGCTCAGGTGCTCACTGATCTAAGAGTTGGAGCTGCCTTTCCGACCGATCACGCATTGCATGCCGCACCTTGCGGTTTCTTCCTAACCCCGGGCGCGCAAGAAACTCTTCGCGCTGCTGATGTCGTGCTAAGCCTTGATTGGTTAGATCTTTCCGGTACCCTAAAACAAGCGTGGCCGGATCAGCCCGTCGGTAGCAAGATCATTCAAGTGTCGGTTGATCACTTTAACCACAACGGTTGGAGCATGGATCATCAAGGTTTGCCACCCGTTGATTTGTTCTTAATGAGCGAGCCTGAGCCAGCCGTTACATTGTTGAATAAGCTTGCACGTCCTCGATCTACGCCAGCGCCAGCGAAAACAGCGGTTACAGTGACTGCTCCGGTGTCGCAAGGTTCGATTACAGTGGCGGCGATGGCGGCGACCTTACGTCAAGTATTGAACGATCTGAAAATTTGCCTCATGCGTTTACCCCTAAGCTGGAGCGGTGAGTTTTGGGATTTCAGACATCCGCTGGATTTCTTAGGCTATGACGGTGGCGCAGGCATTGGTTCTGGCCCAGGTATGGCCATCGGCTCAGCATTGGCGTTGAAGGGTAGCGATAGGCTTCCGATCGCTATTATTGGCGATGGCGATTACATGATGGGTGTTAATGCCTTCTGGACTGCTGCTAATGCACGCATTCCGATGCTAGTGATTGTGTGCAATAACCGTTCTTTCTTTAATGATGAAGTACACCAAGAACGCGTAGCGAGGCAACGTAATCGCCCTGTTGAGAATAAATGGATTGGGCAGCGCATTAGTGACCCGGCACCAGATTTAAGCATGATGGCTAGAGGCCAAGGCTTAAAAGGTATCGGGCCTATTGAGGACGGTGCGTTCTTGGCGCAAGTGTTTATTGATGCGATTGCTGCGGTTAAAGCAGGCGATACTGTAGTTGTCGATGTGGTGGTGCTAACTGGTTATAGCCCAGCGATGACTGCGGGCTTAATTCGTTCAAAAGAATAGGGTGTTTAGCGATGCGAACCAATGAAATTCCCGCTGGCATCTTGCCAACGAATTTAGGCATTTATTACGGAGGCGCGTGGCATGAGCCGAAATCCGGTGTTTATCAGGACACGATCAACCCAGCGTTTAACGAAGTCATCACTAAGGCGCCGGTCGCAGATGCGACCGATGTAGACGCCGCTGTGCAGGCTGCCCAGAAAGCCTTCCCCGCTTGGGCGTCAACACCGCCTGCTAGGCGCGCAGAGTATCTGCGCAAGGCGGCAGCGGTGCTTAGGGCACATGCGCAGCCTTTAGCATTGCTCGATTCGTTAAACAACGGCAATCCAATTTCTGCGCTTATGCATGATGCTGGTTTTGCTGCCGATTGCCTTGATTACTTCGCAGGCCTCGCGACTGAGATAAAGGGTGAAACCATCCCCATGGGCGATGGTAATTTCAACTACACTTTACAAGAGCCTTTAGGCGTAGTTGCCCGAATCGTTGCCTACAACCACCCGTTTATGTTTGCTGCTGCAAAGATGGCCGCACCGTTGGCGGCTGGTAACACCGTGGTTATGAAGTCGCCCGACCAAGCGCCGTTATCGATTCTTCGATTGGCTGAGTTGGTAGGCGATGTTTTCCCACCGGGGGTTGTGAATTTTCTTTGCGGTGGCCGTGAGTGTGGCGATGCTATGGGACGACATCCTCTGGTGCGTAAGGTGACTTTGATCGGCGGTGTTCTAACTGGTAAAGCCGTCATGAAAACTGCCTCCGATAATTTAAAGCCTGTGCTTTTAGAGTTGGGCGGTAAAAATGCTTTGATTGGCTTTCCCGATGCGAACCGAGAAAAGCTTGTGAACGGCATCATCGCAGGCATGAACTTCACCTGGTCCGGGCAGAGTTGTGGGTCGACTAGCCGAGTATTCCTGCATGAATCGATTCATGATGAAGTATTAGCGCAGGTTGTTAAGTTACTACCCGAGCGCCATAAGGCCGGCGTACCAACCGACCCAAAAACCACCATGGGCTCGCTGGTGAGTCAAGCGCAGCTTGATAAAGTAAAGCACTATGTGGCGGTTGGCTTAGAAGATGGCGGTCGCTTGGTTTGCGGTGGTAAGCAACCAAGCGATTTTGCATTGAAGAACGGGTTTTTCTTTGAGCCTACGGTGTTTGCCGACATGAAGCCAAGTATGCGCTTAGCGCAAGAAGAAGTGTTCGGGCCGATTATGTCGGTGTTCAAGTGGAGCGATGAAGACACCCTGTTCGAGCAAGTCAACGGTGTGGATTTTGGTTTGACCGGTTCGATTTGGACGCAAAACTTAAATACAGCCCATCGCGCCGCTAAACGTATTCATACGGGCTATGTATGGATTAACAATGCCAGCCAACATTTCATCGGTGCCCCTTTTGGTGGTGTGAAAAATTCGGGCATTGGTCGAGAAGAGTGCTTCTCGGAATTACTGGAATTTACCTATACGAAGAATATAAATTTGAAGCTTGATTAGTTTGCTATTGATAAAAATATAAGTTGAAGGAGAGATACGTGGTTAGTTTTAAACTGAATGGTCAGAACGTGCAAAGCAGTGCTGCACAAGATACGCCGCTGCTCACGGTGCTGAGCAATGATTTGAATGTCAATGGTGCCAAGTTTGGCTGCGGCCAGGCGCAGTGCGGTGCTTGTTTAGTCATGGTTAACGGTAACCCAATTCATTCCTGTGTCACCCCAGTATCGGCTGTGGCAGGTAGTACCGTGGTGACTTTGGAGGGCATGAAAAATGGCAGCGTTGCTAGTCGCCTGCAACAAGCCTTTATCGATGAGCAAGCTGCGCAATGCGGTTACTGCACTTCGGGGATGATTGTGCAAGCGCAGGCTTTGCTACAACGCAACCCGAAACCGACTGATGCTGAAGTGAGAGTTGCGCTCGATGGCAACCTTTGTCGCTGCGGTGCACATAACCGCATTGTTCGCGCTGTTTTACGTGCTGCGAAGGAGGCTTGATCATGAATAAGATCATCAATCAACCAGCTGTCACTCAGCGCCGCGAATTTTTAAAGAGTGCGGGTTACTTGTCCTTGGCGTTTGGAATCCCGCTTGGCGCAGCCATTTCGCAAACTGCTGCACCGAGTGTTGCACCAGCACTAAAACCCGTATTACCAGGCGACTTAAACAGTATTCGTAAGCTCAACGCATGGATACGTATTAATGCGAATCAAAGCGTGTCTTTATTGGTGGGTAAAGTGGAGTTAGGGCAGGGAATCTTAATTGCCGTGACGCAGGTGTGCGCGGATGAACTCGACGTTGCCATCGAGCGAATTCAAGTTATCTCAGGTGATACAGCTTTAGTACCGAACGAGGGCGTTACAGCGGGTTCGTTTTCAATGCCCAACTGCGCCACTGCTGTGCGGTTCGCTGCCGCGGAAGTACGCAGCATTTTGCTTGAGCTCGCTGCCGATAAGTTAAGAGTACCTGTGGCCAACCTGAGCGTTCAAGATGGCTTGATTATTTCAGGTGCAGTCAAAACAAGTTATTGGGAATTGCTGAGTGGTGAAGCGCTTAATCGCGAGGCCACTGGCCTTGTGAAACCAAAGCCAGCTAATCTGCACAAATATATCGGCAAATCGGTGCAGCGCCCGGATATCAAAGCGAAAGCCTTGGGCGAGGCAGTTTTTGTCCAAGAGCTTAGGCCGAAGGGTTTGTTGTTTGCCTATGTGGTTCGCCCGCCCACTTATTTAGCGAAACTCACTTCTGTGCAACTCGATGTTGCTGAGAAAATGCCTGGTGTCGTCAAAGTTGTGCGCAATGGCAGTTTTCTGGGCGTTGTGGCTAAACGTGAAGAGCAAGCTCTAGCCGCTTCGAAAGCACTTGGAGCGACCGCTCAATGGCAAATTGACAAGGGCCTTCCCGGAACTGAGGGTATTTATACTTGGTTAAAAGCAACCAAGCCGACGCGACTTATTCAAACCAAGGTGCAACCAAGAGCAGCGGTGGATGGCAAGATCAATGCGCCAGCAAAGACCATTAAAGCAAGTTACCAACGGCCTTACCAAATGCACGCGGCCGTCGGCACTTCAGCGGCAGTGGCGACCTTAGGTGCTGATGGCGTTTTAATCATTCAAACCCACTCTCAATCGGTATTCGAGACTAGCGTGGCGATTTCTAAAATGTTGGGAATGGCCCAGGATAAAGTGCGCTGTCAGCATGTGCAAGGTTCTGGTTGCTATGGCCACAACATGGCAGATGATGCGGCGGCTGATGCCGCGCTATTTGCAGTTGCTGTGCCAGGCCAGCCTGTTCGCGTGCAATACACCCGAGAGCAGGAGCATTTGTGGGAACCCTATGGTTCTGCGATGGTGGTTGATGTGGCGGCAGGCGTAGACGACAAAGGCAATGTACTTGATTGGGATTTGCAAGTTTTTTCGACACCGCATGGCACACGCCCTAACGGTGATCCGGGCAATTTATTGTCTGCGCGATATTTAGAGAAACCGTTTGCAATTCCAGTTCCGCAAAATGCGGGCGGGCCAAATTTCGCAGCTGATCGTAATGCAGTAGCTTTGTATGATTTTCCTGGGCATAACGTGCTCACGCACTTTATTACCGAAATGCCGTTGCGAGCTTCTTCGCTACGCGGCCTTGGCGCTTACGGTAATGTGTTTGCCATTGAATCATTTATGGACGAGTTGTCCCTGGCTGCCAAGGTCGATCCCGTGGAGTATCGCCTACGCTTTCAAAAAGATGAACGTGCGCGTGAGTCCATCATCAAAGCGGCGGAGGCGTTTGGTTGGTCGAATTGGCGGAAATCCGAAGGTCGAGGCCGAGGTATTGCTTTTTCGCGCTATAAAAATATTGCCGGCTATTGCGCGGTGGCGCTCGAGGTTGAGGTAAACAAAACTACGGGCGTGATTAAAGTACTGCGCGCGGTGGCTTCGGCTGATGTGGGCCATATCGTGAATCCAGATGGCGTGATCAATCAAATTGAAGGCGGTTTGATTCAATCACTTAGCTGGACGTTGAAAGAAGAAGTGAGGTTCGATGACACTAGGGTGCTATCAAGCAATTGGGCCGGATATCCAATCTTGAAATTCTCGGAAGTTCCACCGATTCAAACCGTGTTGATCGACAAACCCGGTGCACCTTTTCTCGGGACTGGCGAAGCTTCACAAGGGCCCACAGGTGCAGCGTTGGCCAATGCTGTGTTCGATGCCATCGGTATCCGGTTTAGGCGCTTGCCATTGACGCCAGAGCGTGTGAAGGCGGAGCTGGCGAAAGCTTAACGATGTCTTTAGAAACTCCGCTAAGAACTTATCTTGAAGCCCCAAGCCAGCCTAAGCTGGCTTTACCTCCACTCAGTTGCGACAGCCATGTTCACGTATTTGGGCCTTCCAACCAATTCCCATTCACTGCGCAGCGAAAGATTACGCCTTTAGATGCACCAAAGGAAAAGCTGTTTGCTCTGCATAATAAGTTGGGTATTGCTCGTTGCGTGATTGTCCAATCAGTGGTTCACGGCCTTGATAATCGCGTGGTTGAAGACGCCATTGCTTCAGGGCAAGGCAATTATCTTGGTGTCGCCTTGGTGCCGGTTGACGTAACAGATGCAGAATTACTTCGCTTAGCGGAAGCGGGCTTTCGCGGTGTTCGTTTTCACTTCATGAGGCATATTGCTGGCGGCCCTCTGGTGCAAGATGTGGTTGCATTGACACCGCGATTAGCTGCAGTAGGTATGCATCTACAGGTGCATTTCGAGAGCGAACTTGTTCATGATTTGTTGCCTGAACTTGCCAAGAGCAAGGTGCCCGTGGTGATTGATCACATGGGGCGGGTGGATTCACGGTTAGGCGCTGGCCATGCTGAATTCAGTGCGTTGATGACGGCAATGTCGAACCTGAATTTTCATATGAAAGTCAGTGGCATTGATCGAATTGATGCGCAAGCTTTGCCGCATGAGCGCTACACAGCCGGTGTCGCGCTTGCTCGCTTACTCGTTGAGCGATTCCCTGAGCGATGTGTTTGGGGTACCGATTGGCCACACCCAAACCACACCCATATTCCGGACGATGGAGCGCTAGTTGATGCATTGGCGCAGATTGCTCCAAGCCAAGTAATGCTTGAGCAAATTTTGGTGTATAACCCGCAACGGCTTTATCGGTTCGCAAAGTGAAAGCAAAGTATTCGTCTCTGCGTCGCCTAATCGTTCAGGCTGGGTTATTAAGCCCTGTTTCAACGATTGGAAATACTTTTGGCCAAGGGCAGGCCAGTTATCCTGCAAAACCAATTAAAGTGATGGTGCCCTTTTCTAGTGGTGGTGGCACTGATGTAGTTGGTCGCACCTTAATGCAAAACATGTCCGCCCTATTAGGGCAGGCGATTGTGATTGAAAACAAGCCTGGTGCAGGCACAGTGATTGGCTCAGATGCCGTTGCTAAATCGACACCTGATGGCTATACCCTTTTGTTGACGACTTCTGCTTTGGCCATCAACGCATCGTTGGTAAAAGTGCTGCCCTACAACACCCTGAGAGACTTTGCCCCGGTTGGGCGAATTTGCTATGGCCCAAACGTTTTCGTTGTTCGAGCGGATAGTCCGTTCAAAAATCTGAACGATGTTATCCAAGCGTCTAGAGCGAAGCCAGGTAGCTTGACCTATGCTTCTTCTGGCACAGGTTCGTCTGTGCATTTGTCCGCAGAAATGTTGAAAAATATGGCGAAGATTCACATGCTGCACATTCCGTATCGAGGCGCAGGGCCGGCCTACACCGATTTGATTGGGGGACAGGTGGATTTGCTAATTGCTACAGCCGGCGGTGTTCATAAGCTTGTTCAAGGTGGCAAGATGCGCGCAATTGCAGTGACATCCCCAGAGCGTTCTCTTGCATATCCGGGTGTGCCGTCGGTATCTGAAACATTGCCCGGTTATTCAGCAAACGTTTGGTATGGGTTATTTGCACCCAAATTAACTCCCACGTCGGTTGTTGATTTATTGAACGACACTTTAAAGAAAGCTGTTGACTTACCAGCCTATCGAGCGGCTTTAGAAAGAGATGGTTTGGTACCGTCGGTTAACACGCCTGCAGAGATGACTGCGTTTATGCGGATAGAGGTCGAACTATGGCAAAAAGTGGTGACTGAACGAGGAATTACAGCTGAGTAACCTATTTGGAATTTATGACTAGTCAAAGATTAAAAGGCAAAGTTGCCATCATTGTCGGAGCTGGGCAGCAACCAGGGCAAACCGTAGGTAATGGTCGAGCCGCAGCGGAGCGCTTTGCGCAAGAAGGGGCGACACTGTTGCTCGTGGATGTGAATGAAGATTGGTTGAATGACACGGTCTCAGCGGTTACGTTGCATGGCCATCCTGTCACTGGTTTAGTTGCGGATATTACGGACGAGGCGCAATGTAAATGCATTGCTGAAACGTGTAAGAAAGCATTCGGGCGCATTGATATTCTTCACAACAACGTGGGCTTGTCGAAAGGTGATAGTCGTACCCCAGATTTAGAGGTGGCCGCATGGAACTACATCATGGATAGAAACCTCAAGGGTATGTTCATGACCTGCAAGTATGTGCTGCCTTTCATGATTGCGCAGAAGTGCGGCTGCATCATCAACATCTCGTCAACCGCATCGATGGCCGCTCGGCCTACTCTTACTTATAAAACGAGTAAGGCCGCAGTCAACGCAATGACACAACATATTGCGATTGAAAACTCTGTCCATGGAATTCGTGCGAACGCGATTTTGCCCGGATTGATGGACACACCGATGGCGATTAACCGCCGCTCTCAAGAGCGAGGCGTGTCTACCGATGTCATTCGTCAAGAGCGTAATGCGCTGGTGCCAATTGGCCGAATGGGGTCGGCTTGGGATGTGGCCAATGCCGCCGTGTTTCTTGCCTCCGATGAAGCGAGTTATATCACCGGCGTGTTGCTACCGGTTGATGGTGGGTTGTTGCAGAAGCGAGGATAGTCAGTATATCCCCCAGGCCCGGCACTATAAAAAGTTTTTGTATTCGCTTGCGTGAGCGCAGTATTCTTGTCTAAGCGATGCGGTAGATCCGGATTAGAAATAAACGGCACGCCAAAAGCAATTGCATCGGCTTTGTCAGCATCGAGAGTTTCAATTGCTAGGTCTCGAGTGTACTTGTTGTTAGCGATGTAAGTAACACCGTGTTTTTTCAACGTGCCTCTTGCGCCCTCGAAATCGAAGCCTGCTAACTCACGAGCACCACCGGTATTGCCTTCTATGAAATGTACAAAAGCGATTCCACGAGCCGCTAGCGCATCGATCAACGCACCATAGGTTGCTTGAATATTGCTATCGGGTTTTGAGTTGTTCGCAGCAGATACGGGGGACAAGCGAATGCCAACTCTTTGTGCGCCCCACACGTCGATTGCCGCATCGACTATTGCGAGAGTCAAGCGCAAGCGATTTTCTACGCTGCCGCCGTATTCGTCGGTACGCTTGTTCGAGCTATCCCGAATGAATTGTTCTAGCAAGTAACCGTTTGCGCTATGAATCTCTACACCATCGAAACCCGCTCTTAGGGCAACTTCGCTGGAGTGTTTGAATGCGGCAACCATGGCTTTAACTTCCGAGAGTTCTAGCCCCCGCGCGGCTACCCGCTCCGTTTTTCCGTTTTGCGTATAGAGGGTTCCACCGGGGTTAAAGCCGCTGCTGGCAGTTACTGGCAACGTACCTTCAGGCTGCAGGTCAGGGTGAGAAATTGCGCCGACGTGCCAGAGTTGAGCGATGATTTTTCCACCAGCATCATGTACAGCTTTGGTAACGAGCTTCCAGCCAGACTCTTGTTCCGCGCTGTAAATGCCAGGTGTGCCCATATAGCCTTTGCCAGTGGGTAGTACTTGGGTAGCTTCAGAAACAATGAGCCCTGCGCTGCTGCGTTGGGAATAGTACTCAGCAATCATTGCATTCGGTGCGTCGGTGCCTACTGTTGCTCTGCAACGCGTTAGGGGGGCCATAAAAACGCGGTTCTTGGCTTCAATTACGCCAATGCGCACAGGGGTCATCAAATTCATCGCAATCCACTCAATGCAAAGAGCGACATGATAATCGACAGCTACAATGATTTGTCTAAATGCTTAATTTCATCGTACCTGCTAACCTCCGTCACGAGCGTACGTTCCTTCGCTATTGGTTTGCACGCATCTGTATGACTTCAGCGAATCAGATGTTGATGGTGGCCATTGGTTGGGAGATGTACGATCTCACCGGTTCTGCATGGGATCTTGGTTTGGTTGGCCTGTATCAATTTTTGCCAGCGCTTGCACTTACTTTACCAGCGGGTCATATTGCCGATAGGTTGAACCGGCGTTATATTGTTGCGGCTATGTCGGTCGTGTTGGCAATCGTCGCGCTTTTGCTGGCGATAGCAAGCGCCCAACATGCAACCACCCGTTTTCTGTTGCTTAGCCTATCGGTTGTGCTTGGCATGGTGCGGGCTTTTCAAATGCCTGCCCAACAATCCATAATGCCGCAGTTGGTACCGCGCGCGGTTTTGCAAGAGGCCACTGCCTTTAGTTCAGCGGGTACACAAGCCGCCATTATTATTGGGCCAGCGCTTGGCGGTGCTATTTACATCGCTGGTGCGGCGGCTGTGTATGTGGCATGTGCTGCGCTCTTTGTCGCTTCCGTGGTGTTAATACTTGGCCTTCGATACACCGTTGTGGTTCACCCCGAAGAACCAACAACATGGAAGTCGGTTTTCGCAGGCGTTAACTTTATTTGGCATCACAAAGTAGTGCTCGGTGCAGTCACGCTTGATTTGTTCGCTATGTTGCTGGGCGGTGCTACTGCCTTGTTACCCATGTATGCCAAAGATATTTTATTTGTTGGGCCACTCGGTTTAGGCCTCCTGCGATCTGCACCTGCGGTGGGTGCTTTGACGATGTCGATCTACCTCGCTCGCAAGCCTTTGACCACTCGTATCGGCACGATCTTGCTCGCCTCTGTTGCTGTGTATGGCGTGGCAATGATTGTCTTTGGCGTATCGACAAGTTTTGTTCTATCGTTCATTGCGTTGGCAATTTCGGGTATGGCCGATATGGTCAGCGTAGTAATTCGAATGTCGCTTGTCGCACTCGAAACACCGGACGCTATGCGAGGTCGGGTAAGTGCAGTGAACTCGATATTTATTGGTGCATCGAATCAGCTGGGCGAGTTTGAGTCGGGAGCGACTGCGGCTTGGTTCGGGCCTGTTGCTGCGGTTGTGATTGGAGGAGTAGGAACCTTAGTTATCGCTGCTAGTTGGTTAAAGTTGTTTCCGACCTTGGCGAAGCGAGAGACTCTTTAATTAACTATGCTCTCAAGCTCTTCGGTCATTCCCAACCATTTCTCCTCCAACTCGGCTAGCTCTTTTTCAATCGCATTGAGCTTCTTGCCTGCTTCAGCGAGGTCGAGTGGCTTGCTCATGGTGAGCAGACTAGCCTGAATTACGTCGCGCTCGGTAGATTTTGTTTGCATCGTTGCTTCTATTTTTTCGATGTTCTTACGCAAGGTTTTTGTGGCTGGGTTGTTAAGCACTTTTGCTGGCGCTGCTACTTTCACCACGTCCACAGGAACAACAATCTTCGAAGATTTCTTCGCTTCATCACGTTGCTGCTTAGCGTAATCGAGCAAGTACTTCTGGTAGTCGTCTAGGTCACCATCAAACGGCGATACGCCTCCTTGCGACACCATCCAGAATTCGTCGCATACTGCGCGCAGTAACGCTCTATCGTGGCTAACCAGCATCACAGTGCCTTCGAACTCATTGAGCGCCATTGAGAGCGCTTCGCGTGTCGCTAAGTCAAGGTGGTTGGTTGGCTCATCAAGCAGTAAGAGGTTAGGGCGCTGCCAAACAATCATGCACAGCACCAAGCGAGCTTTTTCGCCCCCGCTCATACTACCCACGGCTTGCTTGACCATGTCGCCACCAAAGTTGAACATACCTAAGAATGAACGTAGATCTTGATCTCTGGTTGGCTGGCTACCTAGGGTGCCTGCTGCACTCAACGTTTTAACCAGCTGCACCATATGGTCGATGGGGTTGTCTTCAGGGCGCAGTACGTCGAGTTCTTGCTGGGCAAAGTAGCCAACGTTTAAGCCTCTACCTTCGATCATCTCGCCATTAATTGGGGTTAGTGCGCGCGCGACGGTTTTCACCAGCGTCGATTTACCTTGGCCGTTTGCACCCAAGATACCTAGGCGTTGACCAGCTAATACCGATTTGCTGACGTTGCGCACAATAATCGTAGGGCCTGCACCTGCGGGGGCATCTTCCGCCGCTGGGTAGCCGAACGAGACGTTCTGCATCGAGATCATCGGATTAGGCAAGTTCGCAGGTTCTTTGAATTCGAAAGTGAAATCGGCTTCAGCAAGAAGAGGCGCGATTTTTTCCATGCGATCCAATGCTTTCACGCGGCTTTGTGCCTGCTTGGCTTTGCTGGCCTTAGCTTTGAAGCGGTCAATAAACTTCTTTAAGTGCGCGATCTTGTCTTGCTGTTTTGCGTAAGACGCTTGCTGCAATGACATTTGCTCAGAGCGCAGATCTTCGAACTTGCTGTAGTTGCCGCCGTAGCGTGTTAACTTAGCGTTTTCAATATGCGCTGTGACATCGGTCACCGCATCGAGAAATTCTCTATCGTGGCTGATGACGAGCATCGTGCCCTGATATTTTTGTAGCCATGCTTCGAGCCAAACGAGAGCGTCTAAGTCTAAGTGGTTGGTTGGTTCGTCGAGTAGTAGCAAATCGGATGGGCAGATCAGCGCACGGGCCAACTGCAAACGCATTCGCCAACCCCCTGAGAAACTGTTTACGGGATTATTTAGCTCGCTGACTTTAAAACCCAAGCCTAAGATGAGTGCTTGTGCACGCGCATCCGCATCGCTACCACCGGCGTCATAAAGTTCCATGTAGGCATGGCCTAGTTCTTCACCATCGCCACTCGCTTCAGCTTTTTCGACGGCAAGTTGGGCTTCGCGAAGTACGATGTCGCCCTCTACGACGAAACTCGTTGCGCTTTGCTCGGTTTCAGGCATATCTTGAGCCACTTGGGCCATACGCCATTGCGTAGGAATGGAATATTCGCCGCTATCCTCATGCAAACCGCCATTGAGAAGCGCAAATAGCGAGGATTTGCCAGCACCGTTGCGCCCGACTAAACCAACCTTTTCACCGGGGTTAATGGTTATGGAGGCGCCATCGAGCAATATTTTGGCACCGCGACGCAGCACTACATTTTTGAGGTTAATCATGGCAAGAGCTAAGCTTTAGAGATTTGGGCAGTCACAATCTGAGAAACCAGACCGTAGGCGCTGCGCCTCGATACGAGACAGCAAGAGCCGTATTTTACCTGTATAGCGTTATTTGGCCGCTCTTAGCCTAGTGGAAACACTCTCCATTACGGTGGCGATGGTTTTTAAATCGCTGTCAGACACCGGTTTTGCCATTAAATCGACAATTTCTTGCTGAAGGCTAAAGGTTTTCAGAGCGATCTTTTCCCCCTTGGCGGTGAGGTAGGCGCGCTTGATTCTGGCGTCAGATTAATGTTCAATACTGAACTAATTGATTGTTCAAAATGAATCTTTACTTACGATTATTTTTCACCTTGCTTCGCGCTTGGCGTTTGCCTAGGTTCGATGTTGGTACCACGTTAGAACGTAGCTTTCGCGTGCTGCCAAACGATATCGATATCAATGGGCACATGAACAATGGCCGGTATATGACGATGGTCGATTTAATGCTAATGGAATACTTCGTACGAATTGGCTTTGCTGGCGTGTTGATTAAGCAGGGTTGGAAGCCAATGTCCGGCGGCTCATTCATCACTTATCGACGCGGGCTAAAGCCATTTCAAAAGTATCGGCTTCGTTACAGGATTGATGCTTGCGATGAATTTTGGAACTTCATGCGGTTTGAGTTTTTGGATGGTGACAAGGTGTGTGCAGGTGGATACATGAAAGGCGCCGCAGTCAGTCGCGAGGGGCTGGTGCCGAATGCCAAGAGCTACTCAGCTCTAAAAATGTCAGTGCTGCCCAATGCTGTACCGGAGGCAGTACAACATTGGTTAGCCGCTGAGAAAAACGTGCTTACGCAGCCTTGGCAGTGACCTGCATACCGGGTGTTAGCCCCAAACGCCTAGCCCCACTCACCAGCGACATCAACGACGCCGTCACAATATTCGCATGCAAGCCTGCACCATACCGCGCCCCTGGTTTGCCATCGCAAGAGGCTTCAATCATCGCCAATGCTTTCGCATCCGCACCCGAACCGACTGAACGTTCTTCATAGGAACTTACCTTCAAGCCGCAAGTCAATGCGTTCACTGCTGCATCGATAGGCCCCGTGCCGATGCCTTTGAATGTCACTGCTTTACCGTTCACCATAAGTTCTAGCGAGATAGTTTGCTTATCGCCTTCTTCGTTCAAGTGATGGCTGCGATAGGCTAACTCTTCGCTGTCACTCTCGTTGCCTTGTAAGTAGGTGTTTTTAAACAGTTTCCAAAGTTCCGGTGCCGTCATCTCGGTTTCGCTGGCGTCAGTGTGACGTTGAACCACGGCGCTAAATTCAACTTGCATGCGCCGTGGCATGACAACGCCATAATTGCGTTCTAAAAGATAAGCGATACCGCCCTTACCCGATTGGCTATTGACGCGAATAACGCTGTCGTAAGTTCGCCCTAAATCGCTTGGGTCGATAGGCAAATAAGGTACGCGCCATTGTGCATCTTCCTTTTGTGCGGCGAAGCCTTTTTTAATGGCGTCTTGATGTGATCCGGAAAATGCCGTAAACACCAAGTCGCCCACATAAGGGTGGCGCGGGTGTATTGGAAGTTGGGTGCATTCTTCTGCAATACGAGCGGTTGAATTAATATCGGAAAAATCTAAACCGGGGTTGATACCTTGAGTGTAGAGGTTTAATGCCATTGTTACGATATCGACATTGCCACAGCGCTCGCCGTTGCCAAACAAGCAACCTTCAACTCGTTGCGCACCTGCGAGCTGAGCCATTTCCGCAGCAGCCACACCTGAACCTCTATCGTTATGGGTATGTACGGAGAGCGTTACAAATTCGCGTCGCTCTAAGTGCCTGTGCATCCACTCAATTTGATCGGCGAAGATGTTGGGCATCGCGTTTTCAATGGTTGTGGGTAAGTTGATGATGACTTTGCGACCGGGGCCAGCATTCCACGCGCGAATGGCGGTATTGCAAGCTTCTAGTGAAACTTCTAATTCCGTCATGCTGAAAACTTCAGGGGAATACTGCAATATCCATTCAGTTTCAGGTTGCTGATCGGTGTACTTCTTCACTACGCCAACATGGTGCTTAATCAAATCCATTACTTGTGGAATTGTTAAGCCAAATACCAGTTCACGCCATGCAGGTGCGACGGCATTGTAAAGATGAATAATGCCGCGCTTGGCGCCTTTGAGTGAGCGTACAGTCGGCTCAATCAACTCTTCGCGTGATTGTGTAATCACCATCGGCGTAACGTCGTCGGGCAAATGCTTTTCTTCAATCAAGCTGCGAACAAAGTCGAAATCGGTTTGTGAGGCTGAAGGAAAACCCACTTCAATTTCTTTGAAGCCGATACGCACTAACTCTTTGAAAAGTCGCAACTTGGTAACGCTATTCATCGGCTCGAAAAGCGCTTGATTGCCGTCGCGCAAATCGGTGGATAACCAAACGGGCGGTGCACTCAAAGTGCGGTTTGGCCATTGCCTATCGGTCAAGTTGATTGGAGGAAATGCCGTGTACTTGGTGCTGGGGTTCTTAATCATATTGAAATACTCGCAAAGAAATCTCTGTTCTGAAATGATGTGAACCTCCCCACAAGCTGCTTACATCCGAAAAATGTAAGCGCTCGTTTTTAAGGCCGGGATCAGGGGGAGATTTTTAGCGAATTATGAGTAATCGCGAATGAACAGACCCCGGCCTAAACTCAGTAGTAGAGCTAGGCTTAGCAGTAATAGCGGTAGGGGGTGAAACTGTTGCATTCTGGTAATTGTAACCTTAAGCCATCGCGCAGTCACGTAACAACGTACCTGGTGTTGCAGCATTGAGTGCGCCTGCCTTATCAGCAACTCGAACACCATTTACCCAAACGCCTTCAACGCCGATAGCTTCAGTGGCGACGCGGGTGGCTTTGGCAGGCAAATCATTTAGCCGGCGCTTGTTACCACGGCCAACTTTATTGAGATCAAAAAGTAGGAGATCAGCATGATTTCCTACTTTCAGCTCACCGCGTTCGCGAATGCTAAAGAAATCAGCCTGCGCTTTGGTTAAACGGTAAACCGCTTGCTCAACGCTCATAATTTTCTTGTCGCGACTCCAGTAACCGAGCAGCACCAAGCCAAAGCCAGATTCATCGAGAAACGAAAGATGTGCACCGGCATCCGATAGCGATACCAAGCTATGTTCGTGGGAAAGAAGGCGGGCAACAGCTTTTTCATCGTTGTTGAGCGAAACCACCGAAAAAAGTGTTCTTAAGTCATCTTCGAGCGCCAAATCAAACATGGTGTCGAGCGGGTCTTTGCCAAGCTCTTTGGCAATTGCGGCAATCGATTGATGCTCAAAGCGCTGGTAGGCAGGTAGTTCAGTTTGTAGCAAATGAACCAGGGTCCAATCGCCAGAAAATAAGCGCCTTGCTGAAACGGAAAGCTCTGCTCGAATCTCATCTCTCAACGTCTTACTTTTCAGGGCTTGCTTTAACTTATCACCCTTGGCGCCAAAATACGGCTTCCAGCCTTTGAGGGGTTCGAGCGGGTAGGGCGTGTCGAAAGTGAAATCAAAACTCAACGGCGTTGTTGCAACCGCACCCTTAACCTGCAGGCCTTCTTCGTTGGCTTTGCCGATGAAATCTAAATCATCGAACACACCATCGGGCATGAGGCTTGAATGCAGAAGGGCGGCAACAAGGAAAGGGCGTTCGCAACGCTTTGCCCATTGCATCAGCGTTGGCGTTGGCGTTGCTGGGCCTTTGGTGAGCATCAGGCTACCGCGCTTACTTTCTCGCAAGCCATCGAGTAGTACGTCGAACTCTTCTTGGGCAGCTAAACGTGAAGGCATTGGGCGGCCGTCGTACGCACTATGCGAGGTACTGCTGGTTGTTGCAAAACCAATCGCACCGCAGGCTAGTGCCTCATCCAACATCAGCCGCATCGCTTGAATTTCGGTGGTGGTGGCGGCTCGATCAGATGCCTCACTTCCCATCACGTGGGTACGCAGGGTTGAATGGCCAACGAAAGCAGCGAGGTTAATCGCGCAGCCCTTGCGTTCGATCAGGTTCATATACTCAGGAAATGTCTCAAATGCCCAGTCGATTCCTTCTCTTAGGCTATCAAGCGACATGCCTTCAACTTGTGTAAGATTTTTCATCACTAAGTCGCGGTTTTTTGGCAGGCATGGCGCGATCGTAAAACCGCAGTTGCCAATCAGCGCGGTTGTGACGCCCATTTGAACGGATTGCGCTAAGTATGGATCCCATGTAATTTGCGCGTCATAGTGGGTATGACTGTCGATAATGCCGGGCATCAACGATAGGCCAGTCGCGTCTATTCGTTGCATGCTTATAGCGTTTTTGAGGGTGGGCGCAATGGCGGCAATTCGACCGTCCTTTATAGCTAGGCTACCCACATGAGCAGGCGAACCCGAACCGTCATAGATAGTTGCGTTGTCGATAATGGTGTCGTAATGTATTTCAGTCATGGCGTTCTCGTAAACCTATGATTAAGTGTAAGCCTTATATTACGCGTTTTGAGAGGTGCTTTCAGAGCTAAACATACGGTACGATAGTGACAAAAGAGCACAAAAATATTTGGAGACCTTGAACATGAAGAGACGCGATTTAATTCAGGGCAGTATCGCCACAGCAATTTGCACGACCTTACCGCAATCGGCTTTTGCACAGGCTGCGTGGCCGATTAAACCTGTACGGCTGATTGTTGCTTTCGCTCCTGGCGGCCCAACCGATTTGGTATCGCGTGTGATCGCCCAGCGCCTATCTGAACAACTTGGTCAACCGGTGGTGGTCGAGAACAAGCCAGGTGCAGGCGGTAACCTCGCGGCTGAGTTAGCCGCTAAGGCAGCAGCAGACGGCTATACATTTTTCTATAACACCTCTGCGATTGTGATTGCTCCTAGCCTGTACGCGAAGGTTAACTATGATACGCTGAAAGATTTTGCGCCAGTCAGCTTAACGGCTGCGGTACCTTTAATGCTGGTCGTGAATTCTTCATTGCCAGTGAAAACCGTGCAAGAGTTTGTGGCATACGCCAAAAGCAAACAAGGGCAATTGAACTACGCTTCCTCAGGTACTGGCACGATTACGCATTTAGCGGGAGTGATGTTTGCTAAGGAGCTTGGAATCGATGCCACGCATGTGCCTTACAAAGGTAGTAACCCGGGGCTGTTAGATGTTGCAGCAGGTTCTGTGCAATTCATGATTGATACGATTAACAGCACCTTGCCTCTGATTCGTGATAACAAGTTGCGCCCCTTGGCTACTGCTACCGCGAAGCGATCTTCAGTATTGCCCGACGTACCCACTTTTAGCGAAACGGTACTTCCCGGGTTCGAGATGAGCGCTTGGCAAGGGGTGGTTGCTCCCGCTGGCACACCTTCTGCCATCGTGCAAAAGCTTAATGAAGAATTACTCAAGGCGTTGCGTCACCCAGACGTAAGAAGCAAACTCGCAGTGCAGGGTGCAGAGCCGTTAGGCAGCACAATCAATGAATATGGGGCCTATCTAAAGAGCGAGTTAGGACGTTGGGGTAAAGTTGTAAGAGAATCTGGTGCAAAAGCGGAGTAACTTTCATGCTTAAACTAATTTTTTCTGCAATTGCTATTGCTCTAAGTGCTGGGGTGTCGGCTCAGCCTAATCAGTGGCCAGCAAAACCGATCTCGTTAATCGTTACCTATCCTCCAGGTGGCGGTGCTGATGCTATGGCTCGCTTGATTGCGCCGAAGATGGCCGAAGCCTTAGGTGTATCGGTAGTGATCGAAAATAAGCCCGGTGCCAGTGGCCAGATCGGTGCTGCGTTCGTGGCTAAAGCGGCCCCCGACGGTTATACGTTGATGCTTGATGCGTCGTCATTCGCGGTCAACCCCGCGCTATATTCGAAAATTACCTATGATTCTGAAAAGGCATTTCGCCCCATCGGTGTGATCGCGCTTTTCCCAAATGTGCTTCTTGTCAATGCACAATTTGCTCCAAAAACTGTTGCGGAACTCATCGCAGCGGCTAAGCAAAAGAAAGACTCGATTGCCTATGCTTCCTCAGGTAACGGTTCCGCACAACATTTGGCTGGTGCATTATTTGAATCCGCGGCAGGTGTTGATATGGTTCACGTGCCGTATAAGGGCGGTGGCCCAGCGCTGAATGATGTTATTGGGGGGCAAGTGCCAGTTTTCTTTGGCAACTTGGCGTCAAGCTTGCAGCATATTCAATCGGGTCGATTGCGCGCACTCGCAGTGACTGCTAGTAGGCGCTCTCCAATCTTGCCAGATACCCCAAGCCTAAACGAAGCCGGGCTGGCAAATGCGGAGGTTTACGAATGGAATGCAATTTTTGCACCGACAGGTACACCAGAGCTAGTTATATCGAAGTTATCCCAAGCGCTGCAGTCTGCGCTGGATACACCTGAGGTAAAGAGTCGAATTGCGCAGCTAGGCGGTGAGATGCAGCGAGGAAACCCCGACTCTGCCAAGAGTTTTATCTCTCAGCAGATGTTGCAATGGGCCAAAGTTGTAAAAGCCAAAGGAATCTCCCTCGACTAAGCTTTGTTATGCGCCGGGAAGGAAGTCAGGCGTTGAAAAATAGCGCTCTCCGGTGTCGTAGTTAAAGCCAAGTACGACCGCACCCTTTTCAATCTCTGGCAACTTTTGCTTTATCGCCTGCAAGGTTGCACCGCTCGAAATACCGACCAGCAAGCCCTCTTGAGTTGCGCTTAGTCTTGCCATTTCTTTGGCGTCGTTCGCTTCAACTTGAATAACACCATCCAACAAATTGGTGTGTAAATTTTTCGGAATAAAGCCAGCCCCAATGCCTTGAATCGGATGTGGCGATGGTGCTCCACCACTAATCACTGGCGATGCTGCTGGTTCTACAGCAAACACCTTTAACTTTGGGAATTTTTGCTTCAACACTTGAGCAACACCGGTTAAGTGCCCGCCCGTACCAACACCGGTAATGAGATAGTCAATGCCATCGGGGAAATCAGCCAAAATTTCTAAAGCAGTGGTGTGTATATGAACCTCGATATTGGCGGCGTTTTCGAACTGTTGTGGCATCCAACTGTTTGGGGTTTGAGTGACCAACTCTTCAGCCCTTGCAATAGCGCCTTTCATGCCTTTTTCTTTCGGCGTTAAATCAAACGACGCGCCATAGGCAAGCATTAATCGACGACGCTCAATGCTCATGCTTTCAGGCATTACGAGTAACAGTTTGTAGCCCTTAACAGCGGCCACCATCGCAAGGCCGACACCGGTGTTCCCGCTGGTTGGCTCGATAATGACAGAACCGGGCTTGAGACGGCCGTCCTTTTCGGCAGCCTCAATCATCGCTAAAGCAATACGGTCTTTAATGGAGCCGCCAGGGTTGGTGCGTTCAGATTTAATCCAAACGTTATTGCCTTCGCCGAAAATACGGTCTAGGCGAATATGTGGGGTGTTGCCAATTGTGGCTAGAACGTTGTTTGCTTTCATGTGGTTACTTTCTGGACTAAATTGTGGAGGAATAATGAATATTGACTGGTAATGCTCAGGTTATTCTTAAACGCTGAGCTTAGCTAGCTTATGATTTTGCTAAAGGTTCTTAAAACAACTAGTGATATAAGGTCCAAACAAGGTAAGTGCAATGCAAATTCAAAAACGTCATTCAATCCAAACCCTTGCAGCGCTTGGATTAACGAGCGGCAACGCTTTCGCGCAAGCGCCCGCCAAACCCGAACTACCCTTGTTTGATGCCCATATTCATTACAGCCACGATGCTTGGGAATTAGTACCCCCTAAACAAGCCATTGAGATACTTCGAAAGGCGGGTATCAAAGGTGCTTTTGTGTCGTCCTCGAATGACGACGGTACCCAAATGTTACTGGCCGAAGCGCCTGATCTTATCGTTCCAGAGCTCAGGCCATATCGCTTGCGTAGCGATGCGAGTAGTTGGGTTCGAGATAACGACATTATTAAGTATATGGAAGCTAGGTTAGCGAAGTACAAGTATGCAGGCGTTGGTGAGTTTCACTTGTACGGTGCTGACGTCGAATTACCAGTGCCAGCAAGAATGGTTGCATTAGCGAAGGAGCGCAATTTAGTATTGCATGCGCATTCCGATATTGATGCAGTCGAACGCTTGTTTAAGCGCTGGCCGGAGGCTAGGATCTTGTGGGCGCATTCCGGGTTTGATAGGCCTGAGACCGTTGCGGAAGTTTTAAGGAAGCATCCTAAACTTTGGAGCGATCTCGCGTTTCGTGGTGACCAAGCGTCGAACGGTAAAGTCGACCCAGCTTGGCGTCAGGTGTTTCAAGAGTTTCCTGATCGGTTTGTTGTCGGTACGGACACTTTTACCCCAGAAAGATGGCATTACATCGCTGGCCATGCGGCCTATTCAAGGGCATGGCTTGCTGACTTGCCTTTGCCATTAGCTGAGCGAATTGCATGGCGCAATGCTGCAACTCTATTTAGTTTGAAGGTTTAATGCTCATGAAGTTTTGTCTAGCGCTGATTTTTCTGTTCGTTTCCCAAATAGCTTATGCGACCTGCGTGGACGGAAAGAGTGATTACCACTATTCTGCGAAGTCTGGTGATTACACCTTCGGTTTCACGCCTTCGCTCTTACCTATTCCAGTCGGCAAGCAATTTAACGTAACCTTCGAAGTGTGCTCGCTCAACGGTAAGCCACTACCAAGTGGGGTAAAAATCGATGCTGATATGCCTGCGCATAAACATGGCATGAATTACAAAGCCAAGGTTTCACAAACCGCTAAAGGCTATTTGGCTGAAGGTTTGATGTTCCATATGCGTGGAAAGTGGCGCGTTACCTTTGAGTTGGAGCAGAAGGATGCTGCAACTACGCCTGTTCGACTATCGCAAGAAATTACGATTGAATAAGACTTTTACTTCAAGCCTGTGTGCTGCTTTTTTGGTCACTTTGTTTGCATTAGTGGCGAATTTTGGACAAGCAAGTTCGCCGTTCTTATTTGATGAGAGCGACGTGAAGAGCATTCTTTCGCACGGGCCGTGGCCTTTGCCAAAGTCGGGCGATGCCGGTAATGAGTGGAGTGGGAATCGGTCAGCTATTGAATTAGGGAAACGGCTGTTTTTCAATCCTCGTCTATCAGTGAATAAATCGGTTTCATGTGCAACCTGCCATGATCCCAAGAAAGCTTTCTCTGATGGCTTGCCGGTTTCAAAATCGCTTGACCCTGCTAGACCATTGACCAGAAATTCACCCTCTTTACTGAACGCTGCAAACGAGCGTTGGTATGGCTGGGATGGTGCATCGGATAGCGTTTGGTCGCAATCGCTTAGGCCACTTTTAGACGAGAGGGAAATGGGTTTGTCTATGGACAAACTCAGGGTAATTGTGAGTGAAGAAAAAGACATATACCTCGCTTACAAAACTGTTTTCTCTAATCCAAACTCTCATACCCATGAATTGGTTAGCGTGAATATTGCCAAGGCTCTTGGCGCGTATGTGGCAACTCTTTCTTCAGGCAAATCACCTTTCGATAAATTTCGCGACGACCTAGCTCGTGGCGATTCAGCAAAGGCTGCAACCTATCCCATTGCTGCTCAACGCGGTTTGAAGATATTTGTCGGCAAAGGCCAATGTGGCACCTGTCATGCAGGGCCGATGTTTAGCAATGGTGAGTTTGGCGATACCGGAATTCCGTTTTTTATTAAGCCTGGGGTTGTTGATAATGGCCGACACAGCGGAATCGAAGAGTTAAGGCGAAGTCCGTATAACTTACTGGGCTCGTTTAGCCGCGCAGATGAGAAAGCCAAGCAAAAAACGCTTTATGTCGATTTGCAGCATCGAAACTTTGGGGAATTCAAAGTACCTAGCCTACGCAACGTTGCAAAAACTGCACCCTACATGCATAGCGGGTCGCATGCCTCGTTAGAGGCGGCGGTGAATCACTATTCAGAATTGAATATTGATCGGTTACATGCGGATGGAGATCAGATCTTGAAGCCACTTAAGTTAAGCGAGCAAGAAAAAAGCGATCTGGTCGCGTTTCTTAAAACTTTGTAGGAGGGTTGCTCGAATTGAAAATTGACGAGTGCTTTACACTGGTCGCATGTCTATATTTACTTTCTTCGAATCTTTAGTTACTCGTTTTGATACTCCCGTCGGCACTGATGAGTTAGGTCCACCTCCTGGCCTTACAGCTTTTTATTGGCACTTTGTGAAGCAAACTAAGTGGCTTTATCTGGCAATGCTAGTGACTGGTCTGTTGGTTGCGTTAATCGATACGCTGATTCCTGTTTTTATCGGTCGTTTGGTTGGTTTGATGTCAGAAACCGACCGTAAAGCAGCCTTAGCGGTTCAGCTTCCTTCTTTGCTAGCAATGGCGGCGTTATTACTGATCGGTCGGCCGCTCGCACAAATGATCGATAGTTTAGTACGTAACAACGCGGTAATTCCCGGCGTAACAACATTGATTCGGTGGCAAAGCCATTGGCATGTGTTGCGTCAAAGTTGGGCATTTTTTCAAGACGATTTCGCGGGTCGAATTGCTAATCGCGTGATGAATACATCGAATGCTTTGCGTGAAAGCGTTGTTTCAAGCATTCGAGCGGTTTGGTATATCTTGGTTTATGGGCTTAGCGCGCTTGCGCTAATGCTCGCGACCGATGCACGCATGGCCTTGCCTACGCTCGCTTGGGTTGTGAGCTATTTGTTTTTTCTTTGGTACTTTGTGCCACGTATGCGTGATCTATCAAAAACTAGTAGTGAGGCACGCTCTGCTTTGATGGGCCGCATTGTTGATAGCTACACGAATATCTTAACGGTAAAGCTGTTTGCCAGAGCTAAAGACGAAGATGCTTATGTGCGCGATGCGTTGCTCGACCATAGAGACAAAATTGCGGCCCACATGCAGCTCATCACGAAGTTCATGTTAACGCTCACTATTATGAATGCTTGTTTGCTGGTAGGTACTGCTGCGATCGGTGTATGGTCTTGGGTAAATGGCGATGTCAATGCCGCCATTGTTGCCACGGCCTTACCGCTTGTTTGGCAAATCGCAAATATGGCAGGCTGGGTGAGCTGGGAAGTGACTGGGATTTTTGAGAATGTCGGTGTAGTGCAAGAGGGGATGGAGACAATTGCTGTACCCAGAAAACTCCTTGATAAGCCTAATGCGCCTGATTTAGAAGTTAAGCATGCAGGTATTCGCTTTGAGTCGGTTATGTTCTCCTACGGGCAAGCGGCAGGAGGTAAAAAACCAGTGCTAGATCATTTCGATCTCGACATCAAAGCGGGTGAGCGCGTAGGTATTGTTGGGCGATCAGGAGCCGGTAAATCGACACTGGTAAATTTACTTTTGCGCTTTCACGATGTCGAAGGTGGCCGCATTACTATCGATGGTCAAGATATTCGCGAGGTTTCGCAAGAAAGCTTGCGCGCTGCAATCGGTATGGTCACGCAAGATACCTCCTTGCTGCATCGATCTATCGCATCGAACATTCGTTACGGTAAACCGAGTGCTACTAAAGTTGACATTGAGCAAGCAGCCATTCAATCGCAAGCCCATGAGTTCATTGCCAATTTAAGAGATTGGCAAGGAAAAGAGGGCTATGAAGCAAGAGCTGGAGAGCGTGGTGTAAAGCTATCAGGTGGTCAACGGCAGAGGGTTGCTTTGGCGCGCGTTGTTTTGAAAAACGCACCGATCTTGGTACTTGATGAGGCGACTTCAGCGTTAGATAGCGAAGTCGAAGCGGCTATTCAAGAACAACTCGAATCGCTCATGCAAGGAAAAACTGTGATAGCGATCGCTCATCGATTAAGTACGATTGCGAAGATGGATAGGTTGGTGGTAATGGATGAGGGCAAGATTCTTGAGCAAGGCACTCATGCTCAATTAATTGCCCTCAACGGTTTATATGCCAGCCTTTGGCACCGACAATCCGGTGGTTTTATTCAGTAGCCGTTCAAGAAACTTAAAGGGCACGAATAAGCACTTTGCGGAATTTAATCGTGCCAGAGTCTTTCACAACACCCGGCGCATACTGTAACGCGAGTGGGCCACGGGCAAATTTGCTATCGCGCACATCGACAGTTTGCACACCGTTGAGCTTGACGGTGAGTTGGTTGCCTTTAGCCGTAATTTCAAACACATTCCATTTGCCTGCTGCCTTTGGCATTGGGGAAACTTTGGCAATATCGACGATAGCACCCGTGCCATAAAGTGGGTCTGGTCGCTTGTCGTAAATATTGACTTCATATGAATTTGCTGCGGTGACGGCTTTTACGTCAGACATCCGAATAAAGATGCCGCTATTAGCGTTTTCATCGGCCCAGAATTCAGCCCGGATCTCAAAATCTGCATAGCTTTCTTTCGAGACCAAGAAGCCCGCGCCCTTGTCGGCTTGCAAGGCGCCATCGACCATTCGCCAGTTGGCGTCACCTAGTACGTTGAAGTTTGCCTGTCCGCCTTTTTCATCGACTAAAGTCGTCCAGCTGCTATTGCCTCCGAGAGTGCCGCAGCCGTTTAGCGTGATTGCGGTGACTGCGACTGCGAGCAATGATATGGAAGATGAGAGGAATGTTCTACGCATGGATATCTCCTAATATGATAATTTTTCTGCACTGTTAATCTTACCTCGCAGTTGTAACCATCTATTGCTTAATTTGCTAAAACACCACGCCGGCATTAACCTCCAGTGTTTCTACCTTCTAACTTCTTGCTTTTGTTCTTTTGAGAGGGGATATGGTTAGTATCGATTGCGAGCGGTTTATCAGGTTGGCTTTATACTAATGAACAGCTTAGGAGTATTTACTCATTCCCCTGTTGTTGCTTTAGGTTGCAGGGGCAATTTTTACTTCTCTACGGCACAGAGAAAATTTGGTTGCTTCGATGATTCATGGGAATAAGCGTGCACCAGATGGTTCTGATGTTGAATAAGGATTTTTCGTGTTGAATTTTTTTGCTAAATGCTTACTGGTTTCTTCTTTTGCTTTTGGTGGCGTGAACATTGCGCTTGCCCAAAACATTAATCTCTTGCCTAAATATGGCAGCGAAGAGAAAACACCTGAACAAAAGGCGATTGATGCGCAATTTCTAAAAGGTATTGACGATTCTTATGGCGGCGATAGAAAGAAAGCGTCGATTGAAATTGCTCAAGGTGGTTGGCAATTTGTTGCGCAGGGCAACTTAGACAATGCAATGGTTCGATTCAACCAAGCATGGCTAGCCGATAACAAAAATGGCTTAAGTATTTGGGGTATGGGCGTCGTGCTTGCCACCAGCGGCCAGTTTGAGCGATGCCTGCCATATTTCGCTGAAGCGGATGGGTTGATTGGTACAGACATTGCTTTCGCTGTCGACTATGCGAAAGTATTGGGTATCGCAGGCGCGGAGTTAAAAAATGCAGCTCACACGAACAATGCCTTAGCAAGATTTGCGAAAATTTATGGTCAGCAGCCTGACAATACCTTGAACCTGCAGAATTGGTCGATCACACTTTTCTACAATGATAAATTCAAAGATGCCTGGGATAAGTTAAAGCTCGCCGAAGCAACGCCAGGTAAGGCTGAGATCGACCCGAATTTTGTTGCGGCTTTACAAGCCAAAATGCCTAGACCTTAATTGGCTTTTCGCATAGTCAGGTTGTAGCGCGTAAGCCCTTCTTTGAGGGGCTTCACGCCGTGGAATACAAGCCTCGCGCTTTTCCCCCAAATCAAAACGTCACCATCATTCAAGGTAAATGACCGGGTAGGGCTTTGCCTAGTCAATCCTCCTACAATGAACCTACAACTAGCACCGATAGAAATCGACACGATTGGCTTATTAAAGTCCTTCTCATCTTTGTCTTGATGTAAGCCCATACCCGCACCGTTCTCGTAACGGTTTACTAGGCAGGCGTCTGGCTCTAAATGTTCCCAGCCAACAGCGTATGCAGCCTCGCTCGCGATGAGCTTGAATCGATTAGGAATAGGCGGCCAAGCTCTTGGCGTTAAGCCTTGTCTATCTTGGTCATCGTATCGGTACCCACCGCTGTTACTTGTCCAACCAAAATCGCCACAGTTCGTCATCGCCACTTTCATGTAATTGCCTTTGGCAACTTGCATGAATCGGAATGGTGATTGCTTGGCGATGATTTCGATTTCTGCAACTAAGGGGGGCGTGTCGACAAGCGCTGGCAGTAACCAAAAATCAGGTATGACTTCAATCGGAGGGTTTTTGAAAAGCATATCGAAAAGAGGTAATAAGTTGAGTTAAGTGATACCAAGCGTATCCGAATGTGAGTCTCGGGCATTTTTCACAAGTTCATATAGCTTTTGTTGAGCATACTTAATTCACAAGCATGTGCTTGGGTCACCTGAATACTGTATGAATATTTCAAATCAAGCAACTCGTTTTTGCTTATTTGGCTTTGCTCTTGGAGCCTCGACTTTGGCGGGTTGCTATGTTGTTCCTATCGATCACTCTCGATATCCCTCAAGCATGCCAACCGATGTCCAAGCACCCGCGCCGACGACTGCGAGCTTTGCTGCTCGCCTTTATCCGGCCAATGATTTAGCGACTGCGTATGGCATGGTGGTTGCGCAAGTTACGTCTGATTTGAATGGCAAAGGCTCGTTTTCAACAGCGATTAACGGTGAAAACTTTGTTGGCGAAGCGACACGCAGTGCTAACACCACTCGCAGCGGTATTGCCAATGGCGCGGGTAATCGAGGTAGCTATATTTCATGCAACTACCAGATGAATACAGCCACACTAGGTACCGGTAAATGCAAGCTTTCTAACGGTGCTGAATTTAGTATGCACGTAGGCAATTAGTAATGCGGCGGCACTTCGTCTTGCAAGCTGCGCTGGGGCGCATTGCCTTGGCTATTAGCGAGTTCTTCGCGAAGTGACCGCAAGTCAAATTGCAGGCGATCAAGCTGCTGCTGATGCTTAAATACAGTTTGATTCAAAGATTCAATCGTAGCTTCGGCAAAGCTAAGCTTGATCTCTAATTCTGTTATTCTATTTTCCATGGTTCTTCCATAATTTTCCGGTGTGTTCTGCCCAGGTGCCGTAGCTCAAGTGCCAGATTTGCATACTACTTTCTGAATCCTTGTCAACATGCGAGAATTTTGCATACCGCGCGAGCTTTTGGGCGGTGCTTTGATTCTCCGAAATGTGAACGCTGATTTGGGTAAGTGATAGCGCATCAAACGCCCAGTTAAGTACGCCGTAGCCAATCTCGAAAGCGACTGCGTATCTACCCTGCGTGCTTTGAGCCAAGTTTAAAACTAGTTTCGCGTCGCCACCGCCTTTACCTTCCATCAACACCCCTGCAGTTCCTATCAGTTTAGCTGTGGCGGATTCAATGATTGCTAATTGAAAGTTCTCGCGAGGGCGTTTCGCTTGCCATTGCAAGACTTGTTCGAATTCACCCTGATCTTCAAATATCCCGATGCTGATAGCGAAAGCGCTTTCATCAGAAACAAAATCGCGGCATTGGAATCGTGCGGTAGTAAAAGCTATTAGAGGTTTAGTGAGCATCGGCTTCAATGCACTCAACGCCAGCCTCTTCCAATAGTGTTGGATAAGGTTCTGGCGGTTTGGCATCGGTAAAGAGTTTGTCAATTTGCGAAAGGCGAGCCAGCTCAACCATGGCTGGTCGATTAAATTTACTCTGATCGGCAGCCAGCCACACTTCGCGTGCATGCGAAATAATGGCCTGAGAAACTTTGACTTCTCGATAGTCATAGTCGCGTAGCGTGCCATCAGTTTCAATGCCAGAAATACCAATAATGGCGATGTCGACTTTGAATTGCTTGATGAATTCAACAGCGGCCTCTCCGACTATGCCTCTGTCACGGGTACGAACAACGCCGCCGACGACAATCACTTCACAGGCAGGGTTCACGCTTAAGATGGATGCGACATTCAAGTTGTTCGTAATCACTCGTAATCCAGTGTGATTGATCAGTGCCTTGGCAATTGCTTCAGTCGTTGTACCGATATTGAGAATTAACGAACAATCATTGGGTACAACCGCTGCAACGGCTTTTGCGATTCGAGTTTTGCCGTCTGCATTTAGGCTCTCGCGCTGTTGATGTTCGATATTTTTGGTGGTCGAACTAGGCACCCTCACGCCGCCGTGAAAGCGGGCTAAAAGCCCATTTTCTGCCATTTTTTGTACGTCGCGCCTGACAGTTTGGAGAGTGACGCCAAGCTGAGTCGCTAACTCTTCAACCGTTACCGACCCTTGGGTTCTAACGACTTCGAGCAAGGTGATTTGGCGTGGATTTGGATTCATAAGAACAGATTGTTAAGCGGAAAAGAATCGAAAAGAAAATATTCTATTCCTTAACTTTACAAAACGCGTCTAAACGAACAATAATAGTCAAAATCGAATAAATATAAAGCGTTACGGTCATGATACCGCGATGCGAGCAGCCGAAATAGGCATAAGGGGTAGGGATGTTGTTGTCTCTGGATGGAGTGTCCAAGAGGGTGGGAGCGCAGTCGTGGTTGTACAACATGACGATTGCTCCACCAAGGGGTGCGGTGACGGTTTTACTTGGTGCGACGCAAGCTGGCAAAACTAGCTTAATGCGACTCATGGCTGGGCTAGACGCGCCTACTTCCGGTCAGGTCACGGTAGACGGTAAATCCGTGGTTGGCGTTCCAGTGCGTGAGCGCAATGTGGCGATGGTTTATCAACAGTTCATCAATTACCCGTCAATGAGCGTGCGGCACAACATTGCGTCGCCCATGAAATTACGAGGCGATTCAAATATCGACGCCAAAGTTGTGGCACTGGCCGAGAAACTTCATATTGAGATGTTCTTAGATCGACTTCCAGCAGAGCTATCAGGTGGCCAACAACAAAGGGTGGCTTTGGCGCGGGCGTTAGCGAAAGCAGCACCGCTCATGCTGCTTGACGAACCGCTAGTAAATCTAGACTACAAGCTGCGCGAAGAGTTGCGCGAAGAGCTGAGCGCATTGTTTGCCGCAGGTGATTCAACAGTCATTTATGCAACAACGGAGCCTAGTGAAGCCCTGTTGCTTGGTGGTTACACCGCAGTTCTCGATGCAGGTGAATTACTTCAGTTCGGCCCGACCGCCGAAGTGTTCCACAATCCAAAATCAATTCGAGTGGCTAAAGCTTTTAGTGATCCTCCGATGAATTTGGTTTCGGCCCAGGCGGTGACTGAGAGCGGAGTGAAATTAGATATTGCTAGTACGTTCACCGCCGGCATACGAGCCAGCGCGTTGAGAGTGCATTCGCAGAACGGAGATAGCGCAATCGCGTGTACGGTGGAACTTGTAGAAATTTCTGGGTCCGATACTTACCTGCATGTATCGTCTCGCATAGGGCCTTTAGTGGCACAGCTAACCGGTGTGCATACTTTTGAGTTAGGAGCGAATGTCGAACTTTACTTTAGTAAATCGCATGTTTATGTGTTTGATGACAAGGGCTTTTTAGTGTCGTCAGCATCGAAGAATAGGCAATAGGCATGGCACGTATTGATCTCGATTTAGTTCATGCTTATAAGCCAAATCCTAAGGAAGATAGCGATTACGCATTATTACCTCTGAAAATGACTTTTGAAGATGGCGGTGCCTATGCTTTGTTGGGGCCTTCGGGCTGCGGCAAAACTACCATGCTTAATATTATGTCTGGCTTGCTTGTTCCCTCCCAAGGCAGCGTAAAGTTTGATGGTAAAGACGTCACCTACGCCTCACCGCAAGAGCGCAATATTGCCCAAGTATTCCAGTTCCCAGTGATCTACGACACGATGACGGTTGAAGATAATCTCGCCTTCCCGTTGCGAAACCGAAAGGTTGCGCCAGATCAGATAAAAAAACGGGTTGCAGAGATCGCCGAAATGTTGGAGCTTGGAGGGCAGTTAAAGCAACGAGCTGCTGGCCTATCTGCGGATGCGAAGCAAAAAATATCTCTAGGCAGAGGCTTGGTTCGCCCCGATGTATCGGCAATTTTGTTTGATGAACCACTCACTGTCATCGATCCGCATTTAAAGTGGCAGTTACGCCGCAAGTTAAAGCAAATTCATCATGAGCTAAAACTCACACTCATTTATGTTACGCACGATCAAATCGAAGCACTGACTTTTGCAGAGCAAGTCATCGTAATGACCCGAGGCAAGGCCGTTCAAGTCGGTTCCGCTGCCGATTTATTTGAGCGACCAAGCCACACCTTTGTTGGGCATTTTATTGGCTCCCCAGGCATGAATTTCTTAAACGGGAACGTACAAGACTCTAGAATGAATATCGCTGGTTTTTCATTAGATTTACCCACATCTCGGTCAATTCCGCAGGGCGCTTTGAAATTAGGTGTTAGGCCAGAGTATGTCCGGATTGCCCAGCCTAATCAGAGTGATGCTTTACCGATGACCGTCGTTCGTACACAGGACGTGGGAACCCATGTTTTGTTAACGGCTTCGCTGGGCGAGCATTCAATCAAAGCAAGGTTGTCGCAATCGCAATCGCTACCGGGGCCGGGCAGCGTAGTATGGCTACAAGTCTTAACAGAGCAAACGTGTTTTTATAAAAATGAGGAGCTTGTGAAATGAGCGCCATTAAACCAGTGAATCAAAAAGCTTGGTTTTTAATTCTGCCAGTGCTTATCTGCGTGGCGTTCTCTGCAATCTTGCCCTTAATGACGGTCGTGAACTATTCAGTGCAAGACATTATTTCGCCTGACCGCAGAGTGTTTGTAGGCACGGAATGGTTCGTATCCGTGATGCGCGATGAAGAGTTGCATAGCGCATTGTTTCGGCAACTGCAGTTTTCTCTTGCCGTGTTACTAGTCGAAATTCCACTAGGTATATTGTTAGCGTTGTCTATGCCTGCCACTGGTTGGAAGGCCTCTGCTGTTTTGGTCATCGTCGCGCTCTCGCTGCTCATTCCTTGGAATGTGGTGGGCACGATTTGGCAAATTTTTGGTCGGGCCGACATTGGTTTAATGGGAGCGGCGTTACAAAAACTGGGCATTGATTACAGCTACACTGGAAACGCACTCCATGCGTGGCTGACCGTACTAATGATGGATGTATGGCACTGGACGCCGTTAGTCGCTCTGCTTAGTTATGCAGGCTTGCGTTCAATTCCCGATGCTTATTACCAAGCAGCGCGCATTGATGGGGCCAGCAAACTTGCGGTGTTTTGGTATGTGCAGCTACCTAAGATGCGCGGTGTACTGGTGATCGCGGTGCTACTTCGATTCATGGATAGTTTCATGATTTACACCGAGCCGTTTGTGCTTACAGGTGGTGGCCCTGGAAATGCCACCACATTCCTATCGCAGTTCCTGACCCAAAAAGCCGTTGGTCAATTTGATTTAGGCCCTGCAGCAGCATTTTCGCTGATTTATTTTCTAATTATTCTGTTGATGTGTTTTATCTTATACAACTGGATGCAGCGTGTGGGTGCTAACGATTCTCAAGACTCGAAAGGCGGCCATGAGTAATGGTTTGAACAAACCCAAGTTTCAAAAGCGTACGCTTTTTTTAATCGCGTATTTGATCTTCGCGCTTTTGCCAGTGTATTGGATGCTCAATATGTCGTTCAAAACCAATCAAGAGATCTTAGCGAGTTTTTCGCTTTTCCCCAAGCAATTCACTTGGGCAAATTACATCACTATTTTGACTGATCCCTCTTGGTATTCTGGCTACATCAACAGCTTGATTTATGTCGCAATCAACACGGTGATTTCGATATCAGTCGCCCTTCCGGCAGCCTATGCATTTTCGCGCTACAGTTTTTTAGGCGATAAGCATATTTTCTTTTGGTTGCTTACCAATCGAATGACACCACCAGCGGTATTCCTACTGCCGTTCTTTCAGCTCTATACGACCGTCGGTTTGATGGATACCCATATTGCTGTTGCGTTAGCGCACTTGTTATTCAATGTGCCGCTGGCGGTGTGGATTCTCGAAGGGTTTATGAGCGGTATCCCGAGGGAAATTGATGAAACTGCCTACATTGATGGTTATACGTTCCCAAGTTTTTTCGTCAAGATTTTTATGCCTTTGATAAAGGCCGGTGTCGGCGTTGCAGCGTTCTTTTGCTTTATGTTTAGCTGGGTGGAATTACTACTTGCGAGAACGCTCACTAGTGTGAATGCTAAGCCGATTGTGGCAACCATGACGCGAACCGTATCAGCCTCCGGAATGGATTGGGCTACTTTGGCGGCTGCTGGCGTTTTGACGATTGTGCCTGGTGCCATCGTGATTTGGTTTGTGCGCAACTATATTGCCAAAGGCTTTGCGATGGGGCGGGTGTGATGACGAATATAGGTGGAGCAAGCAATGTTTGAATGGATGGCTTGGACTTTACCGGTCTCGGTATTTTTTATCTGCATCGTCTTGATGCTGATTGGCATGACTATGTGGGAAATGAAGTCACCCACGATATTGCGCAAAGGTTTCTTACCCATAGAAACCACCCGAGGCGACCGGCTTTTTATTGGTTTGCTGAGTGCAGCTTACGTGAATTTGGGTTTTGTTGGCATAAGCGGAAAGTTAATGACCTGGTTCGGTTTAGAGACTGAGCCATCGATTTGGATTAGCTTTGTGCTTTCAATGTTGTTGCTAGCTTTGATCATGAGGAAAGGCTAGGCAAAAAAGTTCCGGAAAAGTGTTGGCTTGATGTTTCCTGGAGCCAGCATCAGTGTAAAACAGGGAATACCTATAAGAGGAGATTGATCATGAAATTGAAATATTCCGTACTTGCAGTGGCAATCGCCTGTGCAGCCATGGGCCAAGCGCTCGCCGATGAGGCGGCCGCAAAGCGATGGATTGACACAGAGTTTCAACCATCGACGTTAACCAAAGAGCAACAAGCTGTCGAGATGAAATGGTTCATCGATGCGGCTAAAAAGCTCAAGGCCAAAGGCGTAAAGGAGATATCGGTGGTTTCTGAAACCATCACCACCCATGAGTATGAATCCAAAACAATGGCGAAAGCTTTTGAAGAGATTACTGGAATCAAAGTCAAGCATGATTTGATTCAAGAGGGTGATGTCGTTGAGAAGCTTCAAACGTCGATGCAGTCTGGTAAGTCGATTTACGATGGCTGGATTAGCGACTCCGATTTAATTGGCACGCATTATCGTTATGGCAAGATCAGGAACCTCACCGACTACATGGCAGGTGCAGGTAAAGAGTGGACAAACCCAGGCCTTGATCTGAAGGACTTTATCGGCACAAGTTTCACCACTGGCCCAGATAAAAAGCTGTATCAGCTGCCAGATCAACAGTTTGCTAATCTGTATTGGTTCCGTGCTGACTTGTTCGCTCGCCCAGATTTAAAAGAGAAGTTTAAAGCCAAGTTTGGTTATGACTTAGGTGTGCCGCTCAATTGGAGTGCGTACGAGGACATCGCTGAGTTCTTTACCAATGATGTAAAGACTATCGATGGCAAACCAATTTATGGGCATATGGATTACGGTAAGAAAGACCCATCGCTGGGATGGCGCTTTACTGACGCTTGGCTGTCGATGGCCGGCACAGCAGACATCGGTATTCCAAACGGAAAGCCAGTCGATGAGTGGGGTATTCGTGCATCAGCAGATGGTTGTAACCCACAAGGTGCATCCGTTTCACGTGGTGGTGCGACCAACTCACCAGCCGCTGTTTACGCACTTACAAAGTATATTGATTGGATGAAGAAGTATTCGCCTAAAGAAGCCATTGGCATGACTTTCGGTGAAGCTGGCCCTGTGCCCGCTCAAGGCCAAATTGCACAGCAAATTTTCTGGTACACAGCATTTACGGCTGATATGACCAAGAAAGGTTTGCCTGTCGTGAATGAGGATGGCACACCTAAGTGGCGTATGGCCCCTGGCCCCAATGGCCCGTACTGGAAGCAAGGTATGCAAAACGGCTATCAAGACGTTGGTTCATGGACATTCTTTAAAGATCATGACGCTAATAAAACCGCGGCGGCCTGGTTGTATGCGCAGTTCGTGACGGCTAAAACGACTTCACTGAAGAAAACGATTGTTGGTTTAACACCGATTCGTGAAAGCGATATTCAATCGAAAGCGATGACTGATCTTGCACCTAAATTAGGCGGCTTGGTTGAGTTCTATCGCAGCCCGGCTCGGGTTGCGTGGACACCAACAGGAACGAATGTGCCCGATTATCCTAAGCTTGCTCAACTCTGGTGGAAGAACGTTGCAGTTGCAGTAACGGGTGAAAAAACACCGCAAGCTGCGATGGATAATCTTGCCGAAGAGATGGACAACGTGATGGCTCGTTTAGAGCGCTCTGGTATGGCTCGTTGTGCTCCTAAGCTCAATCTAAAAGGCGACCCTAATAAGTATTTAAGTGACAAGGGCGCGCCATGGAAGAAGCTGGCCAATGAGAAGCCAAAAGGCGAGACCATTGCCTACGACACGTTGTTGAACGCATGGAAGAACGGTAAGGTTCGATAAGTAAGTGTCATAGTTCTTTGGGACCTGGCTGCGTGTTGCTTGAAGATTTTGAATTTTCGAGAACACGCAGCACTTTTAATCTACCGACTATCACAGTGAACTTAAATCACACAGCACTTCTACCTACCCAGCGTCATGAGCTTATTGCCAGACTGTCGCAGCCCATTCAATACGATGTGGCGGTTGTGGGAGGGGGTGCGACTGGTTTAGGCGTCGCGCTTGACGCCGCATCTCGAGGTTTTAGCGTAGTACTGGTGGATTCGCATGACTTTGCCAAAGGCACTTCATCGCGTGCTACAAAGTTGCTCCATGGCGGGGTTCGTTACCTAGCGCAGGGCAATATTAGGCTGGTCCGAGAAGCGTTACATGAGCGCACAACCTTACTGCATAACGCTCCGCATATAGCGCAGCCATTACCTTTCATCATGCCTTCGTATAAATGGTGGGAAAAGCCTTTTTACGGGGTCGGTTTGATGATGTATGACGTGCTTGCAGGCAAGGCAGGCTTAGGAAAAACTGAGTTTTTGAACAAAGCACAAACGCTTAGCTGCTTGCCCGCCGCCAGAGCGGAAGGCTTGCTCGGTAGCGTGAAGTATTGGGATGGACAGTTTAATGATGCAAGGCTTGCTTTGGCTCTGGCAAGAACTGCTGCTACATATGGTGCGTTGCTGGTGAACTATTGCCGGGCTTTGCGCTTGAACTATGACGGCAACAAAGTTTCGGGGCTAGAAGTATCCGATAGTGAAACGGGTAAAACCTACGAAATTAAATCCCGCTGCGTCATTAATGCTACAGGGGTATGGGTCGACGAGCTACGCCAATTAGATGGCAAGGTTGTACCTAGTAAAAGTGGGCGTCCAGTAAAACCGATGGTTGCACCTAGCCAAGGTGTACATATTGTTGTTGATCGCGAATTTTTGAATTCTGATCATGCGCTTATGGTGCCAAAAACCGTCGATGGTCGAGTACTGTTCGCCGTACCTTGGTTGGGTAAAGTCATTCTAGGAACTACCGATACACCTAGACATGATTTAGCTCGCGAACCGTTAGCGTTCGACGAGGAAATCGACTTTATCCTGAATGAATCTGCCCGCTACTTAACCCGCGGACCTAAGCGTAGCGACGTGAAAAGTATATGGGTTGGGTTACGCCCTCTTGTGAAACCGCCCGATGAAGATGGCGAGAGCACCAAAAAACTAAGCCGCGAACATACGATTCTGGTAAGTCGAAGCGGTCTTGTCACGGTCACTGGTGGTAAATGGACTACTTATCGTGCGATGGCCGAAGATGTTTTAGAACGTTGCTTTGCCGATGCTTTGCTTCATCGACGTGCAATTGCAAAGGGCGATGAAATTGGCTCGACTGCTCAGATGCGTTTAATCGGTGGGGGTGAGAGTGTCGTTAACGAATCGATTAGCGCATCGCCTGGCGCGCACTCATACGGGTCTGAGCAAATTCAATTGCAAAGTATGGACGGCGCAAACGTCGTGTTAACCGAAGGGTTGACGGCGGCGATGGTGCGTTTTGCGGTTCGCTTCGAGTATGCTCGAACCGTTGAGGATGTTTTAGCGAGACGTTCTAGGCTGCTTTTTTTAGATGCGAAACTTGCTAAATCAATTGCGATTGAAGTAGCCAGCTTGATGCGAGACGAGGGGGTTATCGATGCGAAACTTGATGCGTTCAATAAATTGGCCGATCAATATCTTTGCCCAAGCACAACTTAGTCATTTCTACCGGAAAAGCCGGTATTATTTACTATAAATAAAGGAGGCTTTCATGGCAATTACCGTTCCGTTTGATCTTGGCTATGACTTTGAAGTAAAAGCAAAAGCGAAAGATGTTTTTGCGATTTTGTCTGACGTACCGAAGTCGGCAAGCTTTTTTCCGAAGGTCGCGAATTTAGTCGATCTTGGCAACAACACTTACCGTTGGGAAATGGAAAAGGTGGGTACAGCTCAGGTCAATATTCAAACCATCTATGCATCGAAATATGCGTCTGATGAGAAAAAAGGCACCGTTACTTGGACGCCAGTCAAAGGCGAAGGTAACGCTGAGATAAGTGGCAGTTGGAAGCTAACCGATAAGAAAACATCAACCCAAATCATCTTGAAAATTAAAGGCGAAATCACCGTGCCTTTGCCCGGTTTGATGAAGATGGTGGTGAGTCCTATCGTTGTTTCAGAAAACGAAAAACTCATTGATAAATACCTTGCCAACTTGATTAAGAAGTTTGGCGGCGAGGTTTAAGCTTTTGCTTAAGCCTTATTGCGAACTACCGGCCTTGCAAAACGAATAGGCTGCTCTTTGGGTGCCGGCTTTTGAAGCCCTAGCAATTGATAGAGTTGTTCGCTTTCTGGGTTCGCTAAAGCAGCTTCGGCTGCTTTTTTTATTTGTGTGGCGAGTGCTGCACTAGGAGTGGCAATGTTCGGTTCAATGAGAGTTTCTAAAATTCGAACGAAATTGCCTTGGCCTCTGGCGAATGTATCGCTGTAGCCTTTAATGAGCCGGGGCAGAGATGCGATTTGCATCGCTAGTTCAGTATCTTTTGCTATTGCGCTGTTTAGCGCAACGAGCCAACGGTTGATGAGCTGTTGTTCATGTAAAAACCGCGATGATTTTCTGCGCATGAATCGTAAGTTAGCCATGAAGCGCATGGCGAGTAGGCCGGTAACACTATTGGTCGCAAGTTGAATGCCGTTTCCAAATGTTATTCGATTGTTTTTCTTTGCCCAGTTTGTTAGGCGAGCAGACCAACTGGGAGGCAGAATCGAAGCAATCTCGTCCACTCCTGGTTTGAGGAAATCTCTGACAATAATGGGTTCACCGGGTTTGGCTTTGTAATCTGCCCGAATTTGCTCGAAACGTGATCGTCGACTTTTCAAGTCGGCTACACGAATTACATCTTCATAGGCCATCCAAAGAGCCAAGCAACGAGCAGCTTCTTGACTAACCAGAAATGGCGATTTATCGGCTTTCTGAAAGCCCGCGACGATAGCGCGGTACTGTTCTGCGTAAGCGATGTCTTGAAAGTCGGCGAGGCGCGCCATACCAAGCGCCACCACTTCATCTAACGTTGCTGGCTTGTTCGATGCAATAGTTATAGGGCCGATGTTTTGCTCGACCGCTTTGTACCCGGCGGCAAACCCTTTTAAGCTACTTTGGGCACGTTGCCCCTCAGAGCCATCAGTGATAATTTTTTCGCACAACGCGCGTGGCAGTGGCAGCACACCAGAGGCGGCAAAGGCCCCAAACATCACCGCGGAAACGACAGTGCCTTCTTTACTTGCAAGGCTGGTCATATCGAACAAGTTAACGCTGTGAGCGTTTGTTCGCAGTGCTTGCTCCATAGTCGTGGAATCGAAGCGACCATCGGCCATGCCGGTGCGCTCTTCGATGGTGAGTGTACGTGTAGTGGAGCTGATCAGTTTCGTTCGTTTTTGGTCGGCCATTCCTCGTTCTACAGCGCGTGCAGTTTCTAGCAGCTCGCTAGAAATGATTAGGTCTATATCCCCTGCCAACGGCGCTAAACACATTGGGGGCGTTTTCGCGTTTTCTGGAAGTACTTCGGGTAAGCACTCGATGTAGTAACTTGTCGCTCCGGTTCGTTGCGCTACTCCGGGAATGCTAGTGGCTTGAATCGGCCAATTACACGCTAGGCAAGCTTCAACAATCCATTCAGTCAACGTGCCGCCGCCTTCGCCCCCTAGTGCGAGGATAAGAATTTTCTTCAAGCTGCTACCCCACCAAACATGCGCAGTACTAAGCCGCGTAGTTTGTCTTGCAACTTATCCCAAAAGCTTGGGTTTTGAATGACATCGACTTTATAAAAACTTGGGCATAAAGTGGCTGCATGGGCATTCTCGCCGCACAAACCACATCCAACGCAATCGGGTGTGACATAAGCGACAGGGTCGATTTTTAAAGGGTCTGCGGATTCGCGAATAGTTAGGGAAGGGCAGGCCGACAGACGTACACAAGAGTGGTCTCCTGTGCAGACGTTGTCGTCGATACCAAAGCGGGTTCTCACGACGCGCTCACCAAGCTTTAATGAGTTTGCTATTTGTGGGCGAACTCTGCGCTGGCGCTCTAACTGGCACTCGCCTTCTGCGATAATGACTTTTAAACCGCGAGCGTTGTTGCTAAAAGCGTCAATGAGCGCGGTTTTCATCTGGGCAACACGATAAGTATGCACAGTTTTCATCCATTGGATACCCATACCTTTAAGCGTATCTTCAATGGTGACTTCCGAATCGGTGGCGCTGCTGCCTCCTGCTCGATGCTTCACGATATCCTCAGGTGACGAAATTATTTCTTGCGTGCCGGTTGCGGAGGTATAGCCGTTCTTCATGATGATCAGAACACCATCGCCCTTGTTCATCAAGTTGCTTGCCACACCCGAGAGCAAACCGTTATGCCAAAAACCACCGTCGCCCATGATTGCCAGTGGCCTGCGTTCTGATAATGGCGCAACCGCTGCACTACTAGCCATACTCATACCGTAACCCAGAATTGAATTACCCATTGAAAACGGCGCAAAAGTTGCAAAAGCGTGGCAACCAATATCGGTTGATATATGGGTTAGGCCAATTTGCTGGCGCACCATTTTGAGCGCCGCAAATACCGGGCGCTCAGGGCAGCCAATGCAAAATGTCGGTGGGCGCTGCGGTAGTGGTTTAACAAATGATTCAATTGCGAAGCTTCGAACTCGGGCAACTTCATTGATGAATTGATTTGATTTCGATGTTGTATTGTCACCGACAATATGTGCATAAGCGCGGGTTAAGGCGCTTAAGCCTCGAATCATCGCTTCGGTTGAGTATTCGCCTTGCTGCTGAAAATAATCTTTGCCATGAACCAAGCAGCGTGAGCCTAGGCGGTGTAGATGAGTTGCGACTTCTTGTTCAATATATTCTGGTTGGCCTTCTTCAATCACTAGCACGGCTTGCATGTTGCTACAGAATTCGGCGATCTGTTCTGGAACTAAAGGGTAGACGGCGTTAAGAATCAACATAGGTAAACTTGAGTTGCCTTGCTCATCTGCAAGCCCTAGTTTTTGCAACGCGCGAATCAGGTTGCTGGTTAAACCACCCTGAACAATGATGCCAAGCGAATCGTGTTTGCCATCTAGTATTTCATTTATTTTGTTGTCGACAATGAAACGCCTAGCTGCCGGGATTCGATCTTCGATCTTACGTTTCTCTTGCAAGAAAGTTACTGGTGGGTGCGAGAGTTTTTCGTAATTGAAAACCGCCGGTTCGTTGATGCGATCACGAGTTGAAATGGCCGCAGCTTTATTATCGCTTGCAACGAATGTACCTCTCAGGTGGCACAACCGAATACGCAAGCTCATCATCACCGGCATATTGCTGGCTTCGCTTAACTCGAATGCTTTTTGCGTAAGCGCCACAACGCTTTCTAGATTCGGCCTTGGGTCGAGCAACGCCATGGTACTTTTCAGTGCATAGCTATGGGTACGTTCTTGAATAACGCTGGCACCTTCGCCGTAGTCTTCTCCCACCACAATTAACACACCACCTTTTACTCCGGGTGATGAGAGGTTCGATAATGCATCGGCCGCTACGTTGGTGCCGACTATGCTTTTCCAAGTGACTGCACCTCGTACCGGGTACATGATGGAAGCGCCCAGCATAGCTGCGGCTGATGCTTCATTGGTGCAAGGTTCAACATGAATGCCAAGCTCATCAAGCTTGTCTTGAGCTTGCACCATCACATCGAGCAAGTTACTAATCGGGGAGCCTTGATAGCCGCCGATGTAACTCACCCCGCTTTGCAGGATTGCCTTTGTGACAGCCAAGATACCTTCGCCATGGAATACTTCCCCTGCACCTAACTTAAGTAGGCCAATTTCTTTTTCGAAGGTACGTTCCATGAGGTTTTAGCTAATTGATGTGGAAGTTTTGATTCTATGCGTTGATAGTTGTCTGGAACGGCATTAGGCTACCTGCTTACTGGAGCATTTCCATAGGCTGGTGATAGCATTACATCCAATGGATAAAACTAAAAACTCAGATCTACAAGAGCCTTACTACCCTTCAAAGGTTTTAGCGAAATGGTAGATATTCTCGCGGTAGGTGAGCCCATGGTCGAATTTAACCAAACCGGTGGGCACACTTCGCGCACCTATTTGCAGGGCTTTGGTGGCGACACTTCGAATGCATTAATTGCGGCCGCTAGGCAAGGCGCAAAAGTTGGCTATTTATCGGCGCTTGGTAATGATCGATATGCGGCATTGCTTCGAGAGCTGTGGGATGCTGAGGGCGTCGACCATTCGCAGGTTAGAACTAATGCTGATGCGTACACTGCGATTTATTTCGTCACTCATAATGAGCAGGGCCATCATTTTGATTTCTTTCGCAAGGGCTCAGCCGCGAGCCTCATGCAACTAGGTGATTTGAACCTTGATTTAATTCGACGAGCAAAAGTTCTGCATCTATCTGGTATCTCTTTAGCGATTTCAGAATCAGCCAAAAATACTTGTTTTGCCGCGATTGATGTGGCCAAGAAAGCTGGCGTTAAAGTTTCTTTCGACACGAATTTAAGACTGAAGTTGTGGTCATTGGATTTAGCTCGTACCGCAATCAATCAAGCGATAGGTTTAAGCGATATTTGCTTGCCTAGCTTAGACGACGTTACTGCGATTACGGGGCTGAATGATCCAGATGCAGTAGTCGATCATTGCCTGGGATTGGGAGCGAAAACGGTGGCCTTGAAACTTGGTGCTGGGGGTGCTCTTTTAGCGACAAGTCATAGCCGCCAACGAATTGCTGCATTTGCTTGCAAACCCGTCGATGCGACTGGCGCGGGTGATACTTTTGGTGGTGCGTTCATTGCGCGTATCGTGGCTGGGGACACATTGCTTGATGCAGGTCGATACGCCGCTGCAGCCGCTGCACTATCAACCGAGGGTTATGGCGCCGTGGCCCCCATCCCGTTTGCCCGCTCGGTGATTGCGAAGCTCAACATTTAGTTGCGTTTTAGCGTTGCGTCTCGAATAAACGCTACTGTCGCACCTCGCGCACATTGCGTAAAAACGTCGCGTGCACAATCCTCGCATCTACCGCATTGGGTCGATACGCCTAGCTCCATTTGTGCGTCATCGAAGCTCATTCCCAACTGGGCACAGTGAGCGATGTCTCGATCAGATACTCTTTTGCAAACACAAATTATCATTTTCCAATTCTAAATGAGAATGATTTTTATTTGCAAGTGAATCAAGATTTTTTTCTAAATTGGGACTAATTCCAAGCTTTGGTTGGCAATGAGTCCTGTGCGGTGACGTTGTCTAGCCGCAAGCTGCTGCAATCTATACAAGTTATGGGCACAACCGATTGCACCCGCGTCTTACAGCGACATTCGCAATCCAATCCTCAGCATCCTTGGTAAAGCTGGGTGAAAGTGCAACGTGGATGGAGTATTCGATGAAAATACCGGTTCATTTGCCAATCGCGAGGCAAAGGCATATCCGGTATCGCTCGCTTTTGAGTTAAACAGATTGAAAACATCCATCGTCAATTCAGTTTGTTTGCTCACCCGATAACTAGATCGTAAATTTACAATTGCATGGGTTGAAGATCGAATCGAATTGTCTTCGATCAATGGGTGCGCAGCGATCAATCGAAACTTTGCGCCCAATGTCAGTGGCCCATCAATGTAGGTCACACCTGCAGAGATGATTTGGCTAATCGCGCCAGGTACGTATGAGCCACTAGGGTCGTAATCGCGAAAACGAGCTCTTCCGAGGGAAACATTGCCATCGATTTCCCAGGCGGCGGATGGCCTCCAAGCGCCAGTAAGTTCTATGCCTCGACGCATTGTTGGCCGTGACGGAGCTGTCGTCCCGGCATCACCTAAAAAGATCAGTTCAGAATCGAGCGCCATTTGCCAAAGCGCAAGGGTTGCTGAAAAATTATTGCCAATTTTCTGCCTTGTGCCGATTTCTAATCCCGTAGTTTTTACGAGCAAAGGTGCAGGCTGCGTAGTCGAAACCGAACCCCGTGCGTCGTTGCTGTGAAAACCGCGTCCGATGTTGGCATACCAATCAGTACGCTTGTTTGGGGAGTAGCTTAATGTCGCTTTTGGGCTAATCACATTAGCGTCTGAATGGCCGCTATTGAGTGGTAATGAGCTTTGCACTTCCGCACTTCGATGATCCCATCGTAGCCCAATCACGCTTCGCAGAACTGGGGAGTGCTGAACTTCTAACTGTGAGGTTAGCGCAAAAGCGTCGAGCACGACTTTATCGCTTCGAACAGTGTTGAGTCGCTGCCTAGTCAGGGTATCGTAAAGCGCAAGTTTTTGAATGTTGTCTCTGCGCGCTTCAGCTGCAAAGGTAAGATTGTTGCCATTGAGCAAGGCAAATACTTTAGAGGCATTTAAGCCCAAGATACTGCGTTCATCAAGTTGTTCAAACTGGTCTAACGCTAAGTTGCCATTGCAATCCGAAGGTAAGGGCGCGATATCGCAGCCCCTTGTAAAGTAGGTGGTATTCGAATAAAGGTTGAATGCATACTTGGTTGCAAAAGCGGTAAGTTTTGTAGAGCCTGAATCTGTTGTGTTCGCCCATTCACCCACTAGGCTGGTTCGTCGAGTCGAGCCACCAGCGGTAGGGTCGAGTGAGCCAAACCGACCGATTAGCCCCGAATTAACAGCACGCTCTGGAATAGGGTCTGTCGATACCCAAGATGCGCGGTGATGGTTGAACCCAATTGACCATCCTTGATTAAATGTGCCGTCACTTAGCTTAGCTTGTAATACAGTTTTTTTTAGCTGCTGGTTTACATCCCAAGGCCCGCCGTCACGTGCTTGTTCTAACGCTAATAATAGATCTTTTTGTTCGAGTTTTTGCGAGATTGCCGCCATAATTCGCGCATATCCAAAAGAACCAACTTGCAATACGCCAATTTGTGAGGGCAACAAACGCACGGTACGAAATCTTGCGCTGCCGACTGACGCAAAATCGCCATCCTCAGTGGAATAAGGCCCCTTACGAAATCGTACACTCTCGATAAGTTCAGGTATCAAGAAGTTAATGTCGGTGTAGCCCTGCCCATGGCCATGACTCGGAATATTAATTAGAACGCCGTCTACGTAGGTTGCAAAATCAGTGCCATGATCCAGATTAAATCCGCGCAGAAAGTACTGATTGGCATGGCCTTCGCCAGCATGCTGCACCGACACTAAGCCGGGTACGATTTCGAGTAAATCGCCGGTACGCATCAATGGTCGATTAGCGATTTGCTTTTGGGTAATGATGCCTTCCGACGCACTGTCAGCGATCCCTTGTAGCTCGTTACGTTTGCCCTTTACCTCAATGGTTTGCACATCGATTTCCGGCTGGGCTTGGGCCTGCACAACCGGCGTAAAGTTACATAAAGGTAAGCAATAAAAAAGCCGCGTTGCCACGACTTTTAATGAGCAGCTAGTCACCTATTTACTCGCTATCAGGACTCATTTGCGATTGGCAATAGTTTTGCAGGCCGACACGCTCGATTAAATCGATTTGGGTTTCTAAGTAGTCTATATGCCCTTCCGTGTCATTCAAAATTGATTGGAGTAAATCGCGAGAAACATAATCTCTAGTTATCTCACAATGGGCGATACCAGCCTTGATAGTTGCTTGCGCCCCCATTTCGCTTTTTAGATCGCAGGCGATTACCTCCGGAACGGTTTCGCCGACCATGAGCTTACCAAGATCTTGCAGGTTGGGCAGGCCATCAAGGTTGAAAATTCTGTCCATAATTTGGTCAGCATGTTTCATCTCGCCAATGGATTCGCTGTACTCTTTCTTCGCTAACTTATCCAAGCCCCAGTGTTTAAGCATTCTGTAATGCAAAAAGTACTGGTTAATCGCGGTTAGCTCGTTTTTAAGCTGCGCTTGTAAATGTTCG
>JAYWIG010000083.1:0-15667 GCA_043789035.1 Betaproteobacteria bacterium | reverse complement strand
CTCGACCCTTTTGCAATAAATCGCTACTTAACGAATCCATTGAAGTTCGACCAAGATTTAAACCTGATTCCAGAGCTCTACCCACGGGTAAATCGAACCAAGATTCCACCGATCTTTCGATAAATTGCACTGCAACCAAAAAGATTAAAGCAACCGGAATGACTGTCATAGCGACAAAAGTTGCCGCCATGCGCGCCATTAATCGGGTGCCAAACAACCCTCTTCGAAATCGCTGAACAAGTCGTCGAACTAGTTCAGCCACTAAAATTAGCAGTAATGCAGCAACACCGAGTGAGAACCATAAAAGCAACGCATAGTGACGCTCGAAAAGACGCGTATTAGCACTTGCAATCGCCAGCAATCCCAGTAGTAAGGTTGCTAGGCCAACGCCAAAAATCAGGGCAACCCGAAGTGTTCGATTAATAGAGCGCCTGTCGTCAACGCTCATCACTTTAATCTCTGTCATTGACTTGGCGCGCGAGGCACAAACACAAAACGCTTCCATTCAGAACTCAAAGACCATTCCTTATTCGTAATTCCTATCACTTGAAATGGCTTGGGTAATTGGGACGCATCTAAACGCATGCGTACTTGTGCGTCATATTTGGCACCAATGACAAACTGCTCGAACTCACCCACTCGCCATCCGCGAATTTTGGTCATCGCGCGAACAGCGTCGTTCAAGGTCGAAAAGGTTTGTTGATAAGCACCTAAAGCAAGCCGGTACTGTCGAGTTAATGCGTGGTAAGAGAGTTTATAGCTTTGTACTTTATTTGCGCTGGATTCATCAAACCAATACCAGCGAGGTTTGGTCACTTCTAGCTCCAAGACAAAGTACAGCGGCAAGCCTTTGTTAACAGCATCTTCAAGACGAGAACTTAATTGAATGTCGATATCCACATTCAAAATCCATGCTTCGCCATCGATACTGCGTTCAAGCCGAGTCTCACCAATTTCCATACCATCAGCGGCATACGCATTTACGCCGGGGTAAAACCAAGCTGCTACAAAAAGCAGTAGGGCTACACTACAAAGTCTTAACAAGCCGAGCATAGAAGAACCCGTCATGTTCGGCTTCGAACCTAACTCCGGTACTTGAATCTTGCGTTGCCTTGGGAAGAAGGTAGCCATCACGAAAATTAGTCAACCCTGTTGCTTGTTCAACGGTTTGGAGAGTCAAAGGTTCTTGCACAACATTGCGACGGCCCTGCAAAAACTGCGAAATCACTTCTTGGCCTTCGGCCGCAAACAATGAACAAGTGACATAAAGCAATTTACCACCTGGCTTTAAAAGCGGCCAAAGCCCATTGAGTATTTCAACTTGTTGAAGAGAAAATGTCGCAAGATCACCACGCTGGCGGCGCCAACGAATGTCGGGATGACGTCGAACAATACCTGATGCAGAGCAAGGAACGTCCGCCAAAATTCGATCAAACAATGTACCGTCCCACCACTGTGATGGCAGGCGAGCGTCACCGACCTTTAAAGTACATGGGTGTTTAAGTTCGCCCGTTCCTGCTCGAAACCGACTTAAATTCTCGGCCACTCGAGCCAAACGATCTGCACTAACGTCTAGCGCCGTCATATTGATGTCTGCAAGCTCTAGGCAATGTACTGTTTTTCCGCCTGGTGCGGCGCAGGCATCCAGCACTTTTTGGCCATCTTCAAGTTCAAGAAAATACGCAGCTAATTGGGCGCCAGCATCTTGCACGGACACATGGCCTTGAGAAAAACCTGGAAGACTTCGAACTGCAATAGCAGGCTCAACAATCAGCGCCTGAACTCCCGCAAAGCTTTTTACGGGAATGCGGGTTGTTGTATTTGGAAGCGCAGTTTTTAAAAGCGTAATGTAATCTTCAACGCTCCCAAAACGTCGATTCACCCTTAGGCAAAAAGGTGCCTGAGCATCGCCAGCTCTGGCCAGCTCTTTCCAGTCTAGAGGATAGGTTTTTTCTAGTTCTTTGAGCCACCAAAATGGATAGTTGTAAATAGCCTCGTCATTTCGATTAGCTTGTACAAGCAGAGCAGCTCGTTCACGTAGAAATCGTCTTAGCGTAGCGTTAACAAAACCGGCTGCAAATGCATGCTCCCGATTTGCTTTTACCGCTTCAATTGCTTGGTCTACTATTCTTGCAGTCGATGCGATTTCGTCTTGGCGATTTTGCATAACCAAAAGCTGCGCAATTACTAACTGTTGCAATGCCAACACCCATGGAGTAGGTGGCTTTGTATTTAGTAGGCTGGTTATCGCCTGAAGTAAACGAAAGCTGCGTACAGAACGATAGACAAACTCTTTTACAGCCGACGTTGATACCTTTCCTGATTTACCACCGCTGGCCACAAGAAGAACCGTTTCGAATGTTTTCTCGAGATCTGCTCCGCTACAAAATTGACTGAGAACCTCCGCGGCTATAGAAAGTTCTTCACTGAGTAGCGCCCGTTTTGTGTCATTCATTTAAAGGCTTGCTCAATAAGAATTTTTGATGGTTGAGGTTTGGTTGCCGTGCAAGCCACATTTGCGCACTCATGCGTTTGCCTCCAGGTTTTTGAATTTCTAGAAGTTCTAATTCACCCTGGCCACAGGTGACAAAAACCCGAGATTGTTCAGCCGTATACAGTTTTCCGATTTCTGCACTATCGAGTTGCACATTTTTTGCGTCGTGCACTTGAACTTTCCAAATTTTGATCATTTCCTCAGGTGCAACTGCTAGGCGCGCCGTTGAACCAGGGACAGGATCGAATGCATGAACTTGACGTGAAATAGTCTTCGCGTCCATTGCCCAATCGATCAAAGCTTCTGATTTTTCGAGTTTTGCCGCATAAGTAACACCCTCAGTGGGTTGCATTTGACTTACGAGGCTTTTACCTTGCTTTGTCAACCCCTCTAAATCTTTCAAGGTTTGAACAATCATTGCAGCGCCTAAGTCTGCTAACTCATCATGAATTAAAGTTGCATTAGCCGTCGGTGAAATCGCAATGCTTTGCTGTGAAATCATGGGCCCGGTATCTAATCCGACATCCATTTGCATAATCGTGATTCCAGTACTGGCATCGCCCGCTTGAATAGCTCTTTGGATGGGTGCGGCACCTCGCCATCTCGGCAAAAGGGAGGCATGAATATTTAGACAGCCATAAGGTGGTCCATCAAGAACTGCTTTGGGCAAAATTAAGCCATACGCTGCCACAACCATCACCTGAGCTTCAACTGAGGCGATCGTTAGTTGTGCGTCGGTATTCTTTAAGCTAGTTGGTTGAAATACCTTTAGCCCCAGGTCAAGCGCAGCTTGTTTCACAGCGCTGGCTTTTAGCGCTTTACCTCTACCGGCGGGCCGATCTGGCTGGGTCAAAACTAAGGCAATCTCAAAACCTGCGGCGTGTATGGCTTTTAAACACTCTTCAGCGAACGGCGGCGTGCCCGCAAAAATAATTCGCACTCGTTAGCTAAGCTTCTGTTCTATCGAGTTTGAGCATCTTGCTTTTAATGCGGCTTTGCTTTAATCGCGACAGATACTGAACAAATACCTTGCCCTTTAGATGATCCATCTCATGTTGTATGCACACCGCAAGCAGTCCATCGGCATGCACAGTAAATTTTTCGCCTTCTTCATTCAATGCGGTTACTGTCACTCTATCGGGTCGCTCGACGTCGTCATAAACGCCCGGAACTGATAAGCAGCCCTCTTGGTAGACCTTACTATCATCGCTCGATATTGTGATTTGTGGGTTGATAAACACCATCAATTGATCTTTATCTTCAGATACATCGATGACGATAACTTGCAACGGTACATTGACTTGTGTCGCGGCCAAACCAATGCCTGGAGCGTCATACATAGTGTCTACCATGTCGGCAACCAATTGCTTAATTGTTTCATCGACAAGTGCTACAGGTTTTGCAACAACTTGTAAACGAACATCTGGGTATCGGAGTATTTCTAGAACGGCCATCGGTTCAAAATGAGTTTAATAAACCGTCTGTCGGTCACTTTGCTTGCGAAATCAGTGCTTTAGCGGCAAAATCTAAAGAGAAAAGTTAGCTAACACTTACGCAAATTTACGCGTCAGGCGGTAATGGAAATGATGAAAAAGTGTACCACGTTGGGCCAAAGCAAGTCTTTGACCATTTCAAAGATTATGACCGTCTCTGCGATAACAGCAGCATTTTGCTTAGGTTTAGTAACGCCTGTCTTCAGCCAAACCAACGACGCAACAATGGCTGTTAAAACTGGCAATGCTGTGGTTCTTGCTAAAGACGCTCCGGACAAGCACGTAGTGGTTCGCGGAGACACTCTTTGGGATATTTCAGCAAAGTTTTTGGCGACACCGTGGAAATGGCCTGAAGTTTGGCAAATGAACCGAGAGCAAATTCGAAACCCTCACCTTATTTACCCCGGTGATGTTGTTTATTTGGATAAGTCGGGCGCAAACCCAAGGCTTCGATTAGGCAAACCCGTAGGTAACGGTGAGGTTGTCGCTTTTGGCCCCAACAAACTTGAACCTTTGATTCGGTCCGAGCCGATTGATAGAGCACCTATTCCCACTATTAGCTCTCAAGCCATTGAAGCATTTTTGAATCGCCCCTTAATCGTTGAAGAAAATGGGCTTAATTCTGCACCGCGAATCATCGGTGGTTCGGAAGCACGCCTTTACTTAAGTAGCGGTGACAAAGTATATGTTCGAGGCTTTGCCAAACCAGCTGATATTGGCTCTGATTGGCATATTTATCGCCCGGCCAAACCCTTACTTGACCCAGACACGCGTAAACCGCTTGCCTATGAAGCCATTTACGTCGGCTCTGCTAAGTTTGAAAAAGTTGGTGATCCGGCAACGATGCGCGTGACCGGCTTGCAAGAAGAAATTGGAGAAGGCGACCGTTTAGTTTTGGCAGAACGTGCAAAAACTTTTAACTACTCCCCAAAGCCCCCTGAAAAAGCAGTAACAGGAAAAATCCTGTCTATTTACAAGGGTGTCTCTCAAGCCGGTAAAAACAGCGTAATTGCAATGAGTACCGGAAAGGCAGATGGCGTGGATGTTGGTACGGTGCTCGTGATTAAACAAGTTGGACGGCAGGTAACTGATCGACAGACCGCAGAAAAACTAAGACTTCCGGATGAGTCCATTGGCCACGTTCTAATTTTCCGCACATTCGATAAGATTTCTTATGGTCTGATCATGGATAGCTCTGGCTTCCCGGTCGTAGGCGACAAAGTTACCAACCCGTAAAGAAATATGCTCTTATGCCCTTTAGCGACGAACAATTCGCCGAGATGGCGAGTTGTTTTAAGCTCGCTTTTCGTGGCAACCCCGAAAGTAGTTTTCATTATAAAAAAGTCCTAGATGAATCGATCGATTGGGCCAAGAATCCGCTTAATCACATCCTAATTCCGAGTAATCCTTTATATCCAAAATCACTCCTGGAGTTAAACGATTTTCCGCAGGTGCTCTTTGTAAAAGGTAATCCAAATACCTTGAGTGAACCCACAGTGGCAGTGGTAGGAAGTCGGCGTGCAAGCCCTCAAGGCGAAAAAGTCGCCAAAGAATTTTCCACAGTACTCGTACTATCCGGCATGACCGTTGTGAGTGGGCTTGCAATGGGTATTGATGCTGCTGCGCATCTTGGTGCAATAGCCTCCGGCCGGCCTCAAGCAACCATTGCAGTCGTAGGCCACGGCGTCGAGCTTACTTATCCGGCTAGCAACACGGCGCTTAAGCAAGAAGTTCAAGAACATGGTTGTGTGATTAGCGAATTACCAATTTACGCAGCGCCTATCGCGTCGAATTTTCCCCGGCGTAATCGCCTTATTGCCGCTTTAAGCAAAGGAGTGTGGGTGGTTGAGGCCGCATTAAAAAGCGGTTCACTCATCACAGCGAGGCTGGCTTTAGAACTAGGACGTGAGGTTTTTGCAACGCCAGGCTCGATATTTTCGGATCAAACCAAAGGATGCCATTGGTTGCTTCGACAGGGTGCAAAATTCGCGGAATGCCCGCAGGATATTATGGAAGAGCTAGATCAAACCTCTAACAAGTTGCCATTTAACGTGCTTCAGAGCAACCTTCCTTTTGATGCCGACGAACTTAAATTACTTGGTTGGGCTAGCTGGTGGCCAGATCAACTCGCGGAGCATTTACGGATGTCGAGCGCCTCTTTATCAGCGCTTTTACTGCAATGGGAGCTCAATGGAAGCGTCAAACGGCTAGCGGACGGGCAAATTTGTCGCGTTTAAAATTACCTCAGTTTGCGTAATTTGGCCGTTGGCACTTATAGTTATAGGCTTTTCAAGGTTCACGCCGATTGATTCAGGCTCGTCGAAACACGAATTCGAGGTCAATTTATAAAGCGCAACCTACTGAACCCACGACAATTTAGACCGAATTAAGCCCATGGCCAAAGCCCTCATCATTGCTGAAAAGCCCTCCGTTGCTCTCGATATTTCTCGAGTTTTAGGCGGCTTCACCAAACAGGGTGACTACCTAGAGAGTGACGAATACGTACTTTCCTCGGCGGTCGGCCACTTAGTTGAAATTGCTGCACCTGAACAATATGAGGTCAAGCGAGGTAAGTGGTCGTTTGCTCACTTACCGGTTATTCCGCCACATTTTGATTTACGTCCAATTGCTCGCGGTGAAGATCGGCTAAAACTGCTTACCAAACTTATTAAACGCAAAGACGTTGATAGGCTAATCAATGCTTGTGACGCCGGGCGCGAAGGGGAATTGATTTTTCGTCTCATTGCGCAGCATGCTAAAGCAAAGCAACCAGTTCAGCGCTTGTGGTTACAGTCAATGACGCCGACCGCTATCAAGGATGCATTTAAGGTTTTAAGAACCGACACTGCCATGATGCCGTTGGCTGATGCGGCTCGTTGTCGCTCTGAGGCCGACTGGCTGGTGGGCATTAATGGCACGCGAGCTATGACAGCATTTAATTCGCGCGATGGCGGGTTTTATCTGACGACCGTCGGTAGGGTACAAACACCAACACTCGCCATTGTTGTCGAGCGTGAAGAGAAGATCCGTCGATTCATTTCCAAAACGTATTTTGAAGTTCATGCGAGTTTTGGGGTTACGGCGGGCACTTATGATGCACGGTGGATTGATCCAACGTTCAAGAAAAATGAACTGGAGATCGACGCGCGGGCGGAACGAATTTGGGACGAGGCAAAAGCCAAAGCAATTGTTGCCGCCTGCTCCGGAAAGACTGGCACTATTGTTGACGAATCTAAACCTTCAACACAGCTAGCCCCAACCCTTTTTGACCTTACGACACTTCAAAGAGAGGGTAATAGTCGATTTGGCTTTTCCGCCAAAACAACACTTTCGATTGCCCAAGCGCTTTATGAAAAACATAAGGTTCTTACTTACCCGCGAACGGATTCCAAAGCACTGCCAGAAGACTACTTAGATACGGTCAAGCAAACCTTTGCGGCGTTGCAGGAAGCGTCTGTTTATGCGCCTTTTGCCAAACAAATTCTCAGCAATAACTGGGTTAAGCCGAATAAACGAATTTTCGACAATAGCAAAATTAGCGACCACTTTGCGATTATTCCTACGCTCCAGTCACCAAAGCCAGGTGCTTTATCGGATGCCGAACAAAAGATTTATGACACTGTTGTAAGACGCTTTTTGGCAATTTTCTTTCCGGCTGCTGAATACCTTGTGACAACCCGGATCACTACGATTGAATCAAACCAATTTAAGACTGAAGGTAAGGTTCTTAAGTCGGCGGGCTGGTTAGCCGTATACGGTAAAGCAAGTTCAGTAGTAAAAGCGGACGGCGAAAGCGATAGAGATTTGCCCGCCGTGACTTCTGAAGAAAAGGCGAAAACCCTCTCGATTGAAGCACTGACCTTAAATACTAAGCCACCCGCCCGTTATTCAGAAGCAACATTACTTTCTGCTATGGAAGGGGCTGGCAAGCTCGTTGACGACGACGAGCTTCGAGAGGCAATGGGCACCAAGGGGTTGGGTACACCGGCTACCCGAGCGGCCATCATCGAGGGTTTAATCGACGAGAAGTATCTTCTTCGAGAAGGTAGGGAGCTTCAGCCCACAGCCAAAGGGTTTCAACTATTAACTCTTTTGCGCGGCTTAGATGCAACGGAACTCACTATGCCTGAGCTGACAGGCGAGTGGGAATTCAAGCTTAATCAGATTGAAAAAGGCAAGCTTAAGCGTGAAGTCTTTATGAGTGAAATTGCTCAAATGACCGAGCAATTGGTAGCTCGCGCAAAAAACTATGCGTCCGACACGATTCCTGGCGACTATGCGACGTTAACCTCTCCTTGTCCCAAATGTGGTGGCCAGGTGAAAGAAAATTACAAACGCTTTGCATGTACGGCATGCGATTTTTCCATCACAAAAATTCCTGGGTCACGTCAATTTGAGTTACCCGAAGTTGAATTGCTTTTGCAAGAAAAGACGATTGGTCCTTTGCAAGGTTTTCGTAGTCGAATCGGTCGACCTTTTGCTGCAATTTTGAAAATTACAGGTGAACACAAGCTAGAGTTTGATTTTGGTCAAAATGACGATTCCGATGGCAATGGCGAACCTATCGACTTTAGCGCTCAAACATCGCTTGGAAATTGCCCAAAATGCGCTTCGCGCGTATTCGAGCATGGCATGAGTTATGTCTGCGAGAAGGCCGTAGGCCCTGAGAAAAGCTGCGATTTTAAGAGCGGCAAAGTTATCTTACAGCAGGCGATTGAACCTGAACAAATGCAAAAATTACTTGGCGAAGCAGGTAGAACAGACTTACTCACAAAGTTTATTTCCTCGCGCACAAAACGTAACTTCAAAGCATTTTTATCACGTGGTAAAGATGGTAAGGTAGGTTTTGAATTCGAGCCAAGAGCGACACCAGCAAAAGGGAAGAAACCTGAAACCACAAGTGCAAAGGTCGTTAAGGCAATTGAAAAACCAATAGCGGTTAAAGCTGTTGCCAAAAAAGTCGCAGCGAAAAAACCGGCAGCGAAGAAACCTGCGGCGAAAAAGGCCGCTGCTAAAAAACCCGCAGCGAAGAGTTCAACCGTCAAGAATTCATAACCCAGTTAAGTAAAACGATTTGTTCGCTATCAGACAAGAGTTGCATTGGCACAACTACTTGTTTGTAGTAAATCATTTTTCCGTAAAGGTTTGCTAGAACTGCAACGTCAGAAGCGAGCTCATGATCCGCCCCTTGAGCTGGCATTGCTGCTCTGGCCCGGTTGATAGCGAGTTCTAAGTCGGAAAGGCTTATTTGGGTCAAAATATGGCTCGAATCAAAATGCATCTCATATTGTTGCATTAAGCGTTAAAACTAGGTGCTTAGCCGCTTAAATGGTGGAATAAGACGATAGGCGTTCACTCAGAAGCGCGTTTTTAAAGTTATCCTTTAAAACATGACACTAGCCATTGCCTCCGAGCGAATATCGTCAAAGGAAGAAATCGTCGACTTTGGCGACGATGAATATATTTGGGCAGATTGGGTATTTGCCTATGGTTCTCTTATTTGGAATCCGGAAGTGGATTTCGACTCTTCCCACATCGGCAAGGTTTATGGCAGACATAGAACTTTTTGCGTTCGATCTACAAAGTACCGGGGTACGCCGACTTCGCCAGGTGTCGTATTAGGGCTAGACACTGGTGGGAGTTGCATCGGCGTTGCTTATCAACTAAGTCAGGCTACTAAGACTCAGTCTATTAAGAAGCTCTATCAGCGTGAAATGCTCAATAGAATTTACATACCGACTTTAGTGAATGTTCACTTAGGAGCTAAGCAATTAGTTAGGGCGCTTACCTTCGTTGCCAATCGTCGTAACGATGCCTATCTTTCAATGACTGAAGATCAACTCTTTAATCGACTAAATGTTTGCGTTGGAGATCGTGGGGCGAATAAAGACTACGCACTCAATACGTGGCACGCTCTGAAAGCACACGGTGTACGCGACGAACGATTAGAAAAAATCGCAACCCGCTTGATTCAATCAAACTGTGGCGCTAAGCAATCTTGAATGTGCTGGCACGCCTGCCAATAGAAATTCCATTTGATCAGCCAGAATTCGACGGTTTTTGAGAATGAAAGCTTCATGAAGATTGGGCGTATATGGCACATATAGCAAAGGCATTTTGGCTTGCTCAGGTGTGCGGTTGCCTTTACGCATATTGCAAGGTTTGCACGCAGTGACTAGGTTTGTCCAACTTGTTTTACCGCCTTTGCTCTGAGGGTGGACGTGCTCAGAGGTTAGTTCGCTAAAACGATAAGTAATACCGCAATACGCGCAGAAAAGCCTGTCTCTGGCAAAGAGCATCTCGCGTGAGAAGGCCGGGACTCTGCTAAAAATAGCCTTTTTTCCCGCATCTCCCTTAACCGCAATGATTGATCTAACCGTAAGTTCAGATCTAAGCCCAGTCATGCGGCTAATTCCGCCATGCAAGGTAAAGGCGTTATCGCCTAGGTCCCAGGCTACTTGATGTTTGTAGTAATAACCTACGGCCTCTTCTAGCCCGACCCAACGCCTTGGGCTACCGCCTGAATCAAGCGCCAGAATGCTTACAGAAGGGTAAAAAACGTTTTGCATTCTTTAAGCTTAACAAATAAAGATGGCAAATTAAAGAAAACTACGCAAAGAGAACTAAGAAACCATCTTTATTTTGTGATTCAAACTGCCATTAAGCGTCAATATTGCGGGCAATTAATGCGTATTTTTCGATAAATGCTCTGCGAGGCTCGACATCATCACCCATTAAGGTCGTGAAAATCGTATCCGCCGAGATGGCATCTTCGATTTGTACCTTCAGCAATGTTCTTGCGGTAGCGTCCAATGTTGTCTCGAATAGTTGCTCTGGGTTCATTTCACCCAAACCCTTGTAACGCTGGCGAGTAACCCCACGTTCAGCATCGGCAAGCAACCACTGCATGACATTTCTAAAATCGTTGACTGGCGCACCGCGCTGCTTTTCACCTTCACCGCGCTGAATTTCCGCACCTATGCCCAATAGGCCACCAATGGTTTGTGAACAATCTGTTAACGCTTGATAGTCGGCACTTAGTACAAATTCAGCTTCGATAACAGAGGCACGTACATTACCGTGATGTGGTCTTTCAATAAGTAGTTGCCATTCTTCTTGACGTTCTGAATATCTTGCTTTGACTGCTGCAAACTCTGTCGCACTTATGGGTGCAAAGCGCTTCATTGCATCTTGCATGGTTTGAGCAGTCTTATTAGCAGACTCCTCATTCGAAAGATTGAGCGTTATACCGTCAACAATGGCCCGTAATGCATCTGCATCGATAATTCTTGCAAGCCTGTCAATCACAGCGTCTGCGACTAAATACTTCCGTGTCAGCTCTCCTAATGCATCTCCGACGATTGGAACGGCACCAGCTGCTGGAATAAGCTTTGCACCATCGAGTGCAAGCTTCAACATGTATTGATTAAGCTCGAAATCGTCTTTAATGTAACGCTCATCGCGCTGATACTTAACTTTGTAAAGTGGTGGCTGTGCGATATACACATGGCCCCGTTCAATCAAACTAGGCATCTGACGATAGAAGAAAGTTAGCAAAAGCGTTCGAATGTGAGAACCATCGACGTCGGCATCTGTCATGATGATGATGCGGTGATATCGCAACTTCTCAATGTTGTAGTCTTGTGGGCCAATGCCCGTGCCAAGTGCTGTAATTAAGGTTGTAATTTGCTCAGATGATATAAGTTTATCAAAGCGTGCTTTTTCAACGTTTAAAACTTTACCGCGTAAAGGCAAAACAGCTTGAAATTTACGGTCACGGCCTTGCTTAGCTGAACCGCCAGCAGAATCACCCTCGACGATAAAAAGTTCGGCTTTTGCAGGATCTTTTTCTTGGCAATCCGCCAACTTACCAGGTAAACCCAATCCATCAAGAACGCCTTTACGACGTGTCATTTCACGAGCTTTACGAGCGGCTTCACGAGCACGTGCAGCATCGATAATTTTGCCAACAATAATCTTGGCATCTGCTGGGCGCTCTTGCAAAAAGTCTTCTAAAGCTTTTGCAACCGCTTCTTCAACCGGTGCCCGTACTTCGCTAGAAACCAGCTTATCTTTTGTTTGAGAAGAAAATTTTGGTTCAGGTACTTTCACTGATAAGACGCAAGCTAAACCCTCGCGCATATCATCGCCGGCGGTTTCGACTTTGGCTTTTTTAGCCAGCTCATTAACTTCAATATATTTGTTAATAACGCGTGTCATTGCCGCACGTAAACCGGTTAAATGGGTACCACCATCACGCTGTGGAATATTGTTGGTAAAGCAAAGAACTTGTTCGTTGTAGCTATCGTTCCATTGCATCGCCACTTCTACACCAATCGTAAGCCCGTTCTCCATTTCTCTGGAGCCTTCAGCATAAAAACAATTTGGATGTAAAGCAGTTTTGTTTTTATTAATGTATTCAACGAAGCCTTTTACGCCACCTGCAAAAGCAAAATCTTCTTCTTTACCTTGCCGTTGATCGACTAATTTAATTTTTACGCCATTGTTTAGAAATGAAAGCTCGCGCAAGCGTTTGCTTAAAATTTCATAATGAAAGTCGATGTTGTTAAAAATTTCTGAGTCTGGCAGGAAATGCACTTCCGTGCCGCGCTTGTCAGTCGCACCAGTAATTTGCATAGGCGAAACTTCTACGCCATCAATCGTTTCAACGATTCGATTCTGAACAAAACCTTTTGCAAACTCGATGAAATGTACCTTCCCATCACGACGAACAACGAGTCGCAACCATTTTGATAACGCATTGACACAAGAAACACCTACGCCATGCAAACCACCCGAAACTTTGTAACTGTTTTGATTAAATTTTCCGCCGGCATGAAGCTCGGTTAAGGCGATTTCTGAGGCAGACCGCTTAGGCTCATGCTTATCATCCATCTTCACGCCAGTCGGAATACCACGGCCGTTGTCTGTGACTGAAATTGAGTTATCGGTATGAATGGTGACAACAATTTCGTCACAATGCCCTGCTAATGCTTCATCGATAGAGTTGTCGACGACTTCAAAAACCAAGTGATGTAATCCGGTGCCATCAGAGGTATCACCGATATACATACCTGGGCGTTTACGGACAGCTTCTAAACCTTCAAGAATTTGGATTGAGGATGAATCGTAATCGTTTTCTGACATTGTGGACAACTTGTTCTAAGCAGGAATTAATGAGATAAATATTGCAACACGCTATGCCTATATGCGCATTGGCATCACAACGTATTTAAAGCTCTCGTCATTGGGTAAAGTCAGTAAAGCGCTGGTGTTTGCATCACCAAAGGACAGTTGAATTTGGTCTACTTTGAGATTATTTAAAACGTCTTGTAGATAACTCACATTAAAGCCAATTTCAATGAGATCACCAACGTAATCGATATCGAGTTCATCGGCAGCTTCTTCTTGTTCAGCGTTCGAGCTTTGAATCTTGAGTAACGACTCACCTAACGCTAAACGAACACCTTTAAATTTATCACTCGTCATAATGCTGACCCTCGCCAAGGTGGCCGCGAACGTATCTTTATTTAAAATGATATGTTTGTTGTAACCCTGAGGAATAACTCGTTGGTAATCTGGGAACTTACCCTCGACTAATTTACTAATCATTTCAACATCATTAAAACGAAACTTTGCTTGATTTGCAGCTACATCAATATTGACGGGTTCATCAGTATCGCCTAAGAGTTTTAATAACTCTAGGACAGATTTTCTCGGCAAAATAACTTCTTGTTTTGCTAAATCACCTTCAACCTCAGCCTCACAAAAAGCTAAACGATGACCATCGGTTGCTACAACTCGTACAAACTTTCCATCTGTAACCAGCAACAAGCCATTAAGGTAATAGCGAATATCTTGCTGCGCCATTGCAAAGTGAACCATCTGAAATAAGTGCTTTAACTTTTTCTGAGCTATTGCAAAAGAGGCGACAAAGGCGCTGTTAACCGACACTGTAGGGAAGTCCTCAGCACCTAAGGTTTGAAGCGCGAAGCGACTTTTCCCGGCCTGTATGGAGGCTTTTTTTCCGTTAAGCTGAATACTAACTTCTGTTGTATCGGAAAGTGACCGTAAAACGTCCAGCAATTTTTTTGCTGACACAGTAATTTTCGCGTTATCTGGTGTCGTACTCAAAGTCGCTGATGTTTGAATTTGAATTTCTACATCCGTAGCCAAAAAAGATACCGACTCACCGTTTTTGGTCAACAACACGTTTGAGAGAATTGGGAGCGTGTGTCGCTTCTCGACAATTCCGGCAACGGTTTGAAGAGGCTTAAGAATGGCATCTCTATGAGCTTTAATTAATTCCATTGTTTAACTCTTATGTTATTAGTTGTATCAGTGTGAAGTCGGTGGATAAGGTAACTAACGCTTTGATTCATTAGCATTTATTGAGCATGCAAAGCTGTTGATAGCGGCGAACAAGGCCTGTGAACTGATTGCATAACTTTGATGAAATTTCGAGTTCTTCATAGTTATACACAATAAGAACTGCTCGCGTGACATGGAATGTACAAGTTACTCACAAGTTGTTCTTTCATGATCGTAATGTCTGTTCTAACACGTGAATTGCGTGATTAAGTGCTTCATCGTGTTGGCGTTGTTCAGTAATTTTACGCACAGCATGAAGCACGGTTGTATGATCACGTCCACCAAATGCTTCGCCAATTTCTGGCAAACTTTTTTGTGTTTGCTCTTTCACTAAATACATTGCAACTTGCCTAGCGTGAGCAATGTTCGCCGGACGCCGCTTAGAGTACATATCGCTGACTTTAAGCTTGAAATAGTTAGCGACTACTTTTTGAATTTCGTCGACCGATAGCTGTGGTCTATTTAATTCAAGTAGGTCACGCAATGAGTCTTTAGCAAGCTCTAACGATATCGACTTATGATGGAACTCAGCTGAAGCGACTAAACGATTTAAAGCCCCTTCTAGCTCACGTACATTGGAATGCAAAGCCTTGGCGATAAAGAAAGCGACGTCATGAGGTAAATTGACTTGGCGTTGTTCGGCCTTACGTTGAAGGATGGCAATACGCATTTCAAGCTCTGGAGGTTCAATAACGACGATCAATCCAGAGTCAAAACGTGAAACTAAACGTTCTTCGATACCTTTCATTTCTTTGGGATAGGTATCGCAAGTAATAATGATTTGCTTCCGAGCCGCAAATAAACCTTCAAAGATATAAAAGAATTCCGATTGGGTATGGTCTTTGCCTGATAGAAACTGAATATCGTCAAGAAGTAGTAAATCAAGCTCTTGATAGGCAGCGCGAAACTTGTCAGAAGTCTTCTTTTGAATCGCTCTAACCATTTCTTCGAAGAACTCTTGCGCATGTACATATCGAATTTTGGCGTTTTGATTTGACTCAAGTAACGCATTGCCCGCAGCGTGCATTAAATGAGTTTTTCCTAACCCAACGCCACCATATAAAAACAATGGGTTGTAGGCAATGCCAGGGCGCTCAGACACTTGAAGTGTTGCGGCACGGGCCATTCGATTAGCTGTGCCGTCAACAAAGCTTTGAAAAGTGAGTTGTGGATTTAAGCGCGACCGAAGGGCGAAATTATCTTGAAATAATTCTGCCGGTGTTTGATGATTTGCAATACTTTGGGCATCAAAATGAGTATCTTGATATTCAAAAGCAGGCTTTTCGATTCGAGTAGGCTGTATATTTTG